>JANOPV010000020.1:0-2605 GCA_031422035.1 Sphingomonas sp.
GTGAACGCCGTCAGCATCGCCCGCACCGAAGGATCACCGCCAGCCGAGAGGTTCTGCGCAAGGTCGGTTGGCGGGGCTGCCGCGACCGCGCCGACCAGCGTCAGGTCCGGCGCATATCGCCGCGCCAGCTGTGCAGTCCACAGTGCGGCATGGCCACCCTGCGATTCTCCCCACACGGCAAAGCGGCTGCCCGCTGCCGCACCGGGGATTTGCCGCGCGGCCCGGACGGCATCGAGCACATTCTGGCCCGCACTGCGCCCGACCAGATAGGGGTGGATCGGCTGATTGCCGCCATAACCGACATAATCCGTGGCCACCACGGTCATGCCCCGCCGGATCGCATCGCTGAGACCGGGGATCTGGTTGAAATAGCCAGCGTCGGATTCAGGCCCGCAGTTCGCGGCCACCCCCCAGGTGCCATGCGCCCACGCCAGCACCGGGCGCGGTTCGCGGGGGATGGCTTCGCGCGGGGCGACGACCATGCCACCCACAATGTTCGGCGCGCCGCTATCGCTGGTGCTGTGATCGCGGATGCGCCACGCCTGCGCGCCGGCCGGGGTGTTCACCACCGGATCGGCGGAAATTAGCGTGCCGGGGCTTTGCGCCATGGCTACAGAGCCGAACAGGGCAAAAAGTCCCACGATTGCGGCGACGAGAACGCTGAGTTTTTTGATCATGACCTTTGCTACAAGCTGGCCGTTCCAGACATTGTCACATCCACGACAATCTTCACTCGATTTCAGTGCGCCCGTCCGCAAAAGCGCGCAGCTTTTCGGCTTCAATCAATTGCACCGAACTATAGCCCGTTTCGATCAGACCCAGTTTGGCGAACTTCGCCAATATGCGGTTCACATATTGGCGGGACATGTTGAGCGACCCTGCCAGGTCGGCTTGGCTGATCTTTTCGGTGCGCGCCGTGGTGACGGACGCCGGGCTGTGCGCCCACCTCGCCAGATCACATAGCCGCGACGCGACGCGCCGTTCGGGCGACGCCGTGTGCAGCTCCACCAAATAGCGTGCGACATTGCGCGCCAGCATCAATTCGGGCCGGACGAGCAACTCAAACGTCGCCACATCCCGGCGGAAAATGGCCGATGTATCGGCGCACGCAACGCTGAATATCTCGCTCGCTTCCCCTGCGTTGACCGCATAGGCATGCGATCCGCGATCAAGCACCGCCAGAAACCCGGTCCATTCCCCCGGCCGCACCAGCGCCATCAGCGTTTCATTGCCTTCTATGCTGCACCCGGTGACCCGCATGATGCCGGTCACTACGCAGTGCAGCCCGGTGCTGGGCTCGCCTTGGGTAAATAGTGGTTGTCCGCGTTCAAACTGCCGCCACTTTCCGCACGCTAGCATGGCGCTGCGCACATCGTCCGGCAGACTGGCAAACCAGCCATTGGCAGTCAGCAGCGCGGCAAACCGTCCGGAGCGCTGGTCGACCAGCTCACTGGCCGCGCGGCGTTTCACTCGGCGGCCGCCAACGCCGCTTTATAAATGCTCCGCTGGGGCCGCTCGAACAGCTTCAGCACCATTGGCTCAAAAAACGCCAGCGGCGCGCTGTCGTAATTGGGGTCGAACGCCGCTTGGTCATACTTCGCGCAAAACTCCGCCGTCGCCTCAAAATGCGGGTGCCCCTGGAATTTGTCCCGCATGTCGCGGTCGAGGCCGAGATAGTGGAAGAAATAATAGCCCTGGAAAATGCCGTGCTGCTCGCAGATCCAGTGCTCTTCTTCAGTCACAAACGGCTTGATGATCGCCGCGCCAATGTCGGGGTGGTTATACGCGCCCAGCGTGTCGCCAATGTCGTGCAGCAGCGCCATCACAACATAGCTATCGCTGCGCCCGTCGCGGTGGGCGCGGGTGGCAGTTTGTAGGCAATGGGTCAGCCGGTCGACCGGAAAACCGCCATAGTCATTTTCGAGCAGTTTGAGATGATCGAGCACGCGGCGGCCACCATTAGGTGAAAATTCCATCGCATGTTTGGCGATGATCGCCCAATCCTCCTGCGTGCCCTCGGTCATCGCGTGGAACTGGGCCTGGTCGGTCGTGGTGCCTTCGGTCATCATGGCTCTCCTCTTATGGCGTAAGATAAGCGCAACCGTGGGCGGTGGGCAAGCGGGCCGATGGCTTCATCTTGTGTTCACGGCGCGGGCCGCTATGCAGCGCCCAGCCCTATTCCGGGCGGAATATTTGGGGTTCCTCTTATCATGAAAACGCATTTAATTGCGGGCGCATTGCTCGCCGCTACGGCCATGACCATTGCTCCAGCCGTCGCGCAGAACATGTCCGCTCCGGCAAATTTTGGCGCGATTACCTTGAATTCGGGCTTCACCCCCGACCCCTATTCAGTGAATGTCGTTGCTGGCGGTTCAATCGATGGTGCCAATGTCGGCGGATCGTGCCGAGGGATGATCTCTAGCGCGCCTGATTTTGAACTCACTTACAATGCTGGCTCACTGCCGCTGGCCATCCGCACCCGCTCGGGCAGCGACACGACGCTGATCGTCAACGGCCCCGATGGCCGCTGGTATTGCGATGATGACAGCGGCGGTGGACTGAACGCCCAAGTGTTCTGGAGCCGTCCACAGTCGGGCGTTTACGA
>JANOPV010000021.1:0-4148 GCA_031422035.1 Sphingomonas sp.
CAGGCTGCTGTTGATGTCGTCAAAGCGGCGCTGGCGGGATGAGGCGCGCGGCGCTCCTGCTGGCGTTGGGCGCCACCGGGTGCGCGCCACCAGCAGCGGAACGGCGGCGGGAGGCCTTGGCTGAAGAACCCCGGATCACCCCCGGCATTTATAGCGACGTGCGATTAAATCCAGAAGCCGGCGACCTGGGAGGGATGGAATTGTACCTCGACCAGGGGAGCACCAGCACCGAGGTGCAGTTCGTGCATTGCTATGGCTGGTGCAATCAGGTTCAGCGGGTGGCGGTGCGCCGGGGCCTCAACGGCGTCTATTTTGACGCATCTGACTTCCTCGGCAGCCAAACCACAACCTTCACTGTGCAGCCCGATGGGCCTAGCGCGGTGACGATCACTGTCGATTGGGGCAGCGGCGTTCAATCACGCCGCTTGCCCCTCGCCGACCGTGAATTTGGCCTGGATGTAGCCCGCAACAATCCAAATTCAGCGGATGCAGCGGCTACTCCACGCCCCTGATTTTCCCCCAGGTGCGTGCTGCGGTGTAGCCGAGATAGCCAGTGCCAAACAGCGCGTAGAGCGGCTCAGGAATCCCAGCGAGATATGCGTTCATGCCGGTCGCAATCCCGGCAGCCATCTCTGGCCGGGCAGCGGCGATCAGCCCCATCGGGATCGACCACAGCAGCAACGCATACATGACATAGAGGAAACTCGGCCGCGCCCGGCTGGTCCACGGGTCGGTCGATTGCGCCTCGGCGACAATGGCCGACAGCTGGGTTTGCAGCGTCGCCATTTCCTGCGACCCCTCCAATTTTAGCAGTTCCAGCTTGGCCCGATCGCGGGCCTCCGGATCGGGGATGATCTTGTCGATCAGCCGGGCCAGCGGGGTGATAATGCCTTCGATAATGCTCATGATCTGCTCCTGTAAATTAAAGGAAATTCGCTCGAAGTTCAGTAATGTTCAGCCCAACGACGCGCATTGCGCGCTACAAATGGGTGCCGTCACAACGGCCCCAGCCGGGTCGCCAGCCAGCCATAGACAAAGCTCTCATTGGCCGGGCGCGCCTCAGCCAGTGCGATGTAGCGTTCGCCCTGCAGCGCCTCGACGGCTTTGAGCAGCACCGCCTCGCCATCACGGCGTAGCGCCAGAAACCGCTCAAGCGCCGCCAACGTGCCGGAGCCAATCCGGCGGTCAACGACCAGATCGGCGAAATCGCTGCCCTGGCGGTTGAGTGCATTGAGCGCGCGCTGCAGGAACCCAGCGGCGACCCCGACGCCCATATTGATACCGGTGTCGAACAACTCGGCAGCGAGTGTGGGGGCACGGGCGGCGACGCGGTCAAACCCCGGGCGCTGCCAGTATAGGCGTTCATAGATGGTTGCCGCGGCATCCCGCGGCAAAGCTGGCATCACCCCGCGAAAGCCATGCGCGCGCGCCACCGCCTCAGTAATTCCCCAGCGCGTCGGCCCGCCGCGATCATCCGGATGGTTCACATAGCCCCCTTCGCGCTCAATCACGGCGTCGATCAGGGCAGCAATATCAGTCAACATAGACGTCCTCCGGTTCAGGTGAGCGCCATAAATAACCTATTTGGAATGTTGTAGGACAGCGAAAATTGCCCCCACTCCTGTGTGGGAGTTGTTGACGGCACGCCAGATGCGACAGCATTGGCGCAAACGGCAAGCGCTGCGGCGTTTTTCATTCCTCGGTAAAATTGGTCGGGACGACAGGATTCGAACCTGCGACCCCCACACCCCCAGTGTGATGCGCTACCAGGCTGCGCTACGTCCCGACCGGCCGGTGGTCGCGCGGTGTGCGGCGACAACTGGACGATGGCGGCTCTAGCGGGCGGTCTGCGGCATGGCAAGCGTGGCGCGCGGTGTGGGCCGTACAATCACACTTGCGCAATCACATCCCCATTACGCACCCGATTACTGCACCCGGTCACCGCCAAGCATATTGCATCCCGCAAACCCGCCGCCTGTTGCACGGCGGCAGGGCAGGTGGTAGGCGCGCGCCTTTCAGCGGAGCCGCTACGGCACGCAGTTTTCGGGAACCGACCAACCCATGTCACTTTCACTCATGTTCGCTCAAGCCGGTGCTGCCGCTGGCGGCGGTGCTGCCATCTTCATGCAGATTGCGCCGCTGGTGCTGATCTTCATCGTCTTCTGGTTTTTGCTGATCCGCCCGCAACAACAGCGGATGAAGGCGCATGGCGCGAAAATTGCCGCCGTAAAGCGCGGCGATAATGTCGTCACCGGCGGCGGCCTGATGGGCAAGGTGACCAAAGTCGCCGACGACCATGTTGAGGTGGAGATTGCAACTGGGGTTAAAGTCCGCGCGGTCACATCGACCCTGTCCGACGTGATCGGTCCGGTCGGCAAGCCCGCCAACGATTGATCCCGGCGCGTTGCCCCAGGTTGCACCGCATTGCACCGCGTTGCACAATGCGCTTTATCGATACCGCTTCATAGATAGACCATGATCTCATGCTAGATTTCCCCCGCTGGAAGACCATCGGTATCCTCGTCGTTACCATTCTCGCCTGCCTGATCGCAGTGCCGACGCTGGTGCCGCCCGCCTGGATGAGTTGGGCCCCTGCATGGGCACAGCCGCGCGTTAACCTCGGTCTTGATCTGGCCGGCGGCTCGCACATCATGCTGGAGGCTGACATTGCCGATGTCCGCGCGCAGCGGCTGCAGGCGATGGAGCGCAACATCCGCACCGCAATGCGCGGCGAACGCGGCTCTGAGGATGACATCGGCATCGGCGCGATTGATCGTACCAGCAACAGCCTGTCGTTCCTGCTGCGCAACCCGACGCAAGTGGACGCGGCGCGCGACCGGCTGAACGGGTTTACTACTGGCGCTGGCACGACCGGCCAGCGGACGTGGACCATCGAGATACGTGACAGCAACCGGATGGTGATGACCCAAACGGCGGCTGGCCTGCGGACGTTTGTTGCAGAGGCGATGACCGGTGCACGCGACATTGTCGAACGGCGCGTCAACGCGCTGGGCACCCGCGAACCGACCATTGTGCTGGAGGGGGACGACCGCATCGTCGTCCAGGTGCCGGGTCTCGCCGATCCAGAGGCGCTTAAGGATTTGCTCGGGCAAACCGCCCGGCTTGAATTCCGCATGGTCACCGATCCCAGCACCTTTGACCCCGCTGAGGCCGCCGCTGGCCGCGCGCCGGTGGGGAGCGAAGTCGTACCCTATACCGACCCGACGCAGGGCGTAGAGGTCGTCAGCCGCCAGGTGATGATTAGCGGCGACCAGCTCGCCAATGCCCAGCAAAGCTTTGACCCGCAGGACGGCTCGCCGGTCGTCTCCATCTCGTTCAATGCCGCCGGAGCGGCAACCTTTGCGAGGGTCACACGCGAAAATGTCGGGCGGCGGTTCGCGATGCTGGTCGATGGCAAGGTGCTGTCGGCCCCGGTTATCAACGAACCGATCCCCAGCGGCACCGCGCAAATCGGTGGCGGCTTTTCAGTGGAAAGCGCCAACAGCCTGGCCATCGCGCTGAAATCCGGCGCGTTGCCGGTAAAACTGACCGTGGTCGAGGAACGCACCGTGTCACCTGAGCTTGGCGCAGATTCGATCCGGGCCGGGGCAATTGCCGCGACGGTGGCGACGCTGCTGACGCTGCTGGTCATGCTCGCTGCTTATGGGCGTTTCGGATTTTATGCGAACATCGCGCTGATCGCGAATATCTTCATGATCCTCGGCGCGATGGCACTGTTTGGCGCGACGCTGACTTTGCCGGGGATTGCCGGGTTCGTCCTGACCATCGGCGCGGCGGTCGATGCCAACGTGCTGATTAACGAACGTATCCGCGAGGAACTCAGGCGCGGGCGCAAGGTGATTGCGGCGGTCGAAACCGGCTATCAAGAGGCCAGCCGGGCGATTTTCGATGCCAATATCACCAACGTCATCGCCGCCGCGCTGATGTTCGTGTTCGGCTCTGGCCCGGTTAAGGGTTTTGCGGTGGTGCTGACCATCGGCATTCTGACCTCGGTGTTCACCGCCGTCACGCTGACCCGCATGTGGGTTGCGGGCTGGTTGCGCAAGGCGCGGCCGGCTGACCTCCATCTGTAAGGGGCGGTTCGTCATGAAACTCCTGAAACTCATTCCCGATAACACCAACATCCG
>JANOPV010000022.1:0-12099 GCA_031422035.1 Sphingomonas sp.
TTGAATTGACCTCATAGGCGCGCTGGGTTTCGATCATCTCGACCAGCTCCTCGACGATGTTGACGTTCGATCCCTCGAGCATCGCCTGGCGGATGGTGCCGCGCCCTTCGATGCCCGCGCTGCCCACTTGCGGCCCACCACTGGCGGCGGTCTCGACCAGCAAATTGCCGCCAATCGCCTGTAATCCCGCCGAATTGGCAAAGCGGGCGGTTTCAATGCGGCCAACTTCGGTGGGCTCAGTCTGTCCCGTGACCGTCGCTGAGACGGTGCCGTCGGCGGCGATGGTGACGCTGCTGGCACCCTCCGGGATCGTGATCTCCGGGACCACCGCCATGCCCGCGCTGTTCACCAGCCGCCCGTCGCTGGTCAGCGAGAAATTGCCCGCGCGGGTGTAACCGGTGCGGCCATCGGGCATCTCGACCTGGAACAATCCCGCCCCTTCGATGGCAAGGTCAAAGGCGTTACCGGTGGCGGTCAGCGTGCCTTGCGTGTCGATCCGGCTGGTGCCCGCGACGCGGACGCCGGTGCCCATGGCGTCGCCGATGGCATAGCGGTTGCCGCCGCCCGACGGCGCGCCCGCGGCGACCATCTGTTGATAAGCGAGCGTTTCAAAATCGGCGCGGTCGCGGCGAAAGCCGGTGGTGTTCACATTGGCCAGGTTATGGGCGATCACCCGCATCCGGCTGTTCTGGGCGTCGAGCCCGGTGCGGGCGACGTGGAGGGCGGCGTTGGTCATGGTCGGCTTTCCTTTAAGATGGCAGACGCATCAGCGCCGTGCCCTGTTCATCAAGTTCGCGCGCCGTGGTCAGCAGGCGGACCTGAGTTTCAAAACCGCGCGCGGCGGCGATCATTTCCACCAGCGCGTCGGTGGCGGTGACGTTGGAGGTCTCCAGGCTGCCGGGGATCACCCGCGCCGCCGGGTCGCTGGGCAATGCCCCGCCGCCGGGCACGCGCAGCACGCCGTCGAGCCCCTTGGCCAGCGAGCTACCCGTCGCGCTGGCGAGGCGCAGGCGGCCGAGCGCGATCTCCTCACCGCCGCCAGCCGGGGTGATGTGGATGCTGCCATCTTCGGCGATGCGGATGGCGTCGTGGGCGGGCACCGAAATCGGCCCGCCTTCGCCGAGCACCAACATCCCGTCGCCGGTTTCGAGCAAGCCGGTCGGGCCGACGATGAGGTCGCCGCGCCGTGTATAGCCTTCGTCGCCATTGGCGGTCTGGATGGCGAGCAGCGCCTCCCCTGCCATCGCCACGTCGAGCTGGCGGCCGGTGGCGTTGACCGCGCCGGCGCCCATGTCGGTGGCGGAAATGCCGCCGCTGGTCCCGGCGCGTGCACTCATACCGCCGGTCGTGAGGTAGCGCGCGTCCGCGGCGATCAGGTCGCCGCGAAAGCCCGGCGTCGCGCTGTTGGCCAGATTGTGCGCGATCTGCGCCTGGCGCTGGTTCAGCGTGCGCATCGCGCCAAGGGCGATCTGGGTCAGCCGGTCCATGGCGCAACTCCTCTAGCGGTGGTCATCAGATTTGCAGATTGATGATGGTCTGGGTCATCGTGTTGGCGGTTTCGATGGCCTGGGCGTTCGCCTGAAAATTACGCTGGGCGCCGATCAGCGCGACCAGTTCCTCGGTCAGGTCGACATTGGCGCGTTCGAGAGCGCCCGAGCGGATCGTGCCGAGCGGGCCATTGGCGGCCTGGTTGAGTTGCGGCAGCCCGCTCTCGCCCGTCGCCTGCCAATGGGCATCGCCAACCGGGCGTAGCCCCTCAAGCGCGAGAAAGCTGGCCATGGCAATCGCGCCCAGCGCCTGTTGATTGCCGTTGGCGTAGGTCGCGGTGACCACCCCAAAACCATCGACCGAAATATTCGACAGCGGCGACGCCGGGTCAGCTGGATCGGCCGAGGGCAGGACGAAATTGGTCATGTCGCCAAGGCCGGTGGCGGTGACATTGCCATTGGCGTCAACCGGCAGCAGTTGCAGCTGCGCGCCCGCTGTATCGAGCACATTATTGGCCGCATCGACCGCAAAAGCCCCGTTGCGGGTAAAGGTGAGGTCGCTGCGTGGGGGTGCCCCGCGCACCGCAAAAAAACCGTCTCCGGAAATGGCGAGGTCGAGCGTGCGGTCGGTCGCCTCCAGCGTCCCTTGCGTATGCTGTTGCTGGATGCCGATCAGGTGGGTGCCTTGTCCCGACACCATCTTGGTTGCCTGATTCGGAGCGGCGGCGAACAGATCACCGAACAGCGCCCGGCTGCGTTTGAAGCCGATCGAGCCGGCATTGGCGACATTATTCGAGATCGTGGCGAGATCAGACTGCGCGCCGCGCAGGCCGGAAAGCGAGGTGTAGAAGGACATGGGTCAGACTCCTGTTACGGGCGGTGTTGCCGGGGTAATGGGGGTGAGGGCAGTGCGGATGTCGGCGAGGAGTTCCCCCTGCGCCCGCACCTGTTCGACCAGCTGGCCGAGGTTGACGTTCATTTCTGCGGTGCCCGCAACCTGCGAAAATTGCGCGAGCTGCGCCAGCATCTGGGTCTGGTCGAGCGGCTTGAACGGGTCTTGTGCGCTGACTTGCGCGGTCATCAGCCTCAGGAACGCGGCCTGATCGAGATTGCTGCCGCTGCCGCGACTGAGCGCGGTTGCCGATCTCAGCACCGGATTGCCGGTGGTCGCGCCGTTGATGGTTTGGGCCAGAGCACTCACCGCCCGATCCTCAGCGTGTCGAGGATCAGCGTTTTGGCGGTGTCCATGACGGCCAGGTTGTTCTGATATTGACGCGATGCTTCGAGCATCTCGACCATCTCCATTTCCGGATCGACGCCCGCTTCCCAAACATTGCCATCGGCATCAGCGAGCGGATGGCCGGGGTCGTGGCGCATGGTTGGCGGCACGTCGCTCTGGACGACGCCGAGCACGCGGACCGTTGCCTGGCCCTGTTCGCCGAGCACGGTCTGGAACACGGGTTTCAGCGCGCGATAGGCACCCGCCGCACTGCCCGCGACCGTCCCCGCATTGGCGAGGTTTGACGCAGTAGTGTTTAGCCGCATCAGCTGCGCCGCAGCGGCGCGGCCGGATATGTCAAAGATGGATAGGCTGGGCATCGTCATTCCCCTTTCAGGGCGCGGGTGATGGTGTTGATGCGGCCTTCGAGGAAGGCGAGGCTGGTGCGGTAGCCGACCGCATTTTCGGCAAAGAGCGTCTGTTCGATCGGCAGTTCAACGGTGTTGCCATCAAGGCTGGGGTTGAGCGGCACCCGCCAACCGCTGGCGCCGTTCGCGGCATCATCGACGCTCGCGCCATCCTGCGACGCACGCAGCGCTGCATCGAAATCAATGTCGCGCGCCCGGAAACCGGGGGTCGCTGCATTGGCGATGTTGGACGCGATCAGTTCCAGCCGCCGCGACCGGAGCGCCAGCGCATCGCCATGAATGCCGAACAGGGGGTCGATCATCGAACCGCTCCCCCGCTATGTTCGTCATGCCAGCGAAGGCTGGCATCCATCCCGCCTGTCGTGACAACCCGATGGACGAGATAGACCCCAGCCTTCGCTGGGGTGACGGGGGTGGGGCGATGCGTGCGTTCCCTCATCTGCTTAATTCCTTCGACCATTGGCCGTTGATGCCGGGGCGGACCAAGGCCCGCACGAATGTTGTCAACGAAGGAGCAAGCGCCATGCCAGACCGCGTCCGACCACGCCCAACCGCGCATTGTCGGCGTGTGCGGCGTGGCAAACGTCAGGCGATTGACGGTGCGGCGTCGAATTTTTGGCGAATGGGCGCGCGCTTGCCATGCTGATCTGGCTTGATCCGGCAGCGGTGGCCCTCGTCGTGATCGGCGCGTGGCTGCTCGCAATGGCGCAGCACGGCATGGCGGCGTCGGGGGCGGCGCTGAGCGCGCTCAACCCAAAGCGTGCGCCGTCCGGCGATGAAGCGGCAGCAGCAACCCGGCTGACCCACGCCGCCAGCGCCGCAATCAGCCATCGCGGGTTGTTTGCGGCGGAAACGCTGGCGCCGCGCCATGCCTTTTTGCGCGCTGCGCTCGCCGCGCTGGCCGATGCGCGCGATGCCGAGAGCTTTGCGCGGCAGATGCAGGTGTTGGCCGATGCCTCGCGCACCGGCGACCTCGCGCCCGCGCGCTTTTGGGCGGCGATTGCCGATGCTGCCCCTGCGCTCGGTATGATCGGCACCGTTGCGGGGATGATCGGGATGGCGGCTGATCTGGGGGATGCGGCGCGGGCCGGACCGTCGCTGGCGCTGGCGCTGACGTCGACGCTCTATGGCCTTGTCCTGTCTGCATGTATCGCGGCCCCGCTGGCCGAACGGGCGCAGGGGCGGGCGGTGGTCAGCGACCAGTGGCGCGCACGCCTGATTGGCGCGCTGACAGCGCTGGTCGCCCGGGAAACCGCCCCGTCATGAGCGGCTTGATCGCGCCCCCGGCCCGGCGCTGGGCGGTTAGTTTTGCCGATCTGGCGCTGCTGATCGCCTGTGTGCTGCTGCTCGGCTGGCGGCCGGAGCCAACCGGTGCGGACGCGGCGAGGGCCAGCGCGGCCAGCCAGGTTTTGGAGCTGCCCACCGCGCGGCTGTTTGTGTCAGATGAGGCAATTCTTGCCCCGACCGCCGCCGTTCAACTCGACCCGGCACGCCGGGCATTGGCCGATGGCGCAGCGGTTGGCATCGCCGTCGGGATCGGCTCTGGCGGGTCGCAGCGGCTCGACGCCTGGGAACTTGCAGCAGCGCGCACGGCGGCGTTGGCCCGGGCGCTGGGCGGCGGCAACCGGGTGCACCTCGCCGCGCCTGGTCCCGGCGACCAAGTGGTCATCGACACCCGCCGCTAAGCGATTGGCATGGCGCTTGCGTAGTTTAGGCATCCTTCCCAACCGGAGCATGTCCATGACCCTTGGCCCGATTTCAACTCTGTTCCTGCCGCTGGCACTTCAGTCCGCGCCGCTGCTTTATGAAGACCTCGCTTCGCTCCAGGCGCGTATCGTCGCGGTGGCCGGGGCCGACATCGGCGCACCCGGTGGCCCGGCGCTGGCGCTCGACAGCCGCCTGCGCCTGCACCGCTGCCCCACCGCTGCGCAGATCACCGCAGCCACGGGCGCGCAGATCAGTGCGGCCAGCGGCGCGTTGCGGATCAGCTGCCCCGCGCTTGGCTGGCGGTTGCATGTGCCGTTGGTCGGTAGTGCCAGCGATGACGCGGCAGCTGTGCCCGCGATCCGCCGCGGCGATATGGTGGCGCTGCGCATTCGGGGCGGCGGCTTTGCGGTCGTCATGCGCGCCATCGCGCTGGAGGACGGCGCGGTTGGTGCCCGGATACGCTTGCGCCGCGCCAGCGGGTCGTCCGCGCCGATCCATGCGGTTGTCACGGCCCCCGGTGAGGTTGCGCCCGTCGGCTGAGTGGCCGCCGCCTAAATCTCTTACACGCCCTGCCGTTACTAGGTTCCACACCCGGCCATGCAGGACGCCCGCCGATGATTGATCGCATCACCCCCAGCCGTATTGGCCTGACGCCCAGCGGGGCCGCACGCACTGGCAATGCTGTTACGGTGAGTGCCGCGCCAGTTGCGCCTGCGGTCACGACCCCGCAAATGCTTGTGGCGGAACCGCGCCGCATCGCCACCGCCGACGCGCCGCTCGACATGCCGCGCATCGACCGGCTGCGCGCCGCGTTGGCCGATGGCAGCTATACCATCGACCCTGAGCGCATTGCGGCGGCGATGATCGCTGCGGAGCAGACCTCTTGACGCCGGCTGAGCACGCATGGGCGGGCTTTGCTGCGGCTGAGGCGCGGCTGGATGCGGCGCTCTCGATCCTCGACCCCAACGCCATCCTGACCGCGGCGGCTGACTTGCATGGGGCCGCGGCTGACCTCGCCCGCCCGGGTCTGGTGCGGGATGAGGACCGCCTCGCGGATGCGCTCCACGCCGCCCTGAAACGGATCGAATCCTGTCGACTGCGCGTCATGTTTCTGGCGGATCATGGGGCGCGGCGCGTCGCCAGTTTGACGCGTGCGGCACCGACTCCCGCCCGCTGGCGGCCAGATCGCACGGCATAGAGCTAACTGGCACGCGGCTTGCTCTTCCTGATTCGGCGGCATCTCGTCGCCCGGATGGACCCATGCCCCTTGCCGAGATTAGCGCGACCGCCCCGCCCCGCCGTCAACAGGTGGTGGGTGCGATTGCCGATGCGGCGCGCGCCACCGGCGTCGACTTCTCCTATCTGCTCGGCCAGGCGCGGCTCGAATCCGGGCTAAACCCGGCGGCCCGCGCGCGCACCTCCAGCGCCACCGGCCTTTACCAGTTTATCGACCAAAGCTGGCTCGGCGTCGTCCGCCGCCATGGTGAGGAGCATGGCATTGGCTGGGCGGCATCCGCGATCAGTCAAAACGCAACGGGGCGCTATGCGGTGGCCGACCCCGACACCCGCCGCGCGATCATGGCGCTGCGCAACGATCCGGTGGTCGCATCGCGAATGGCGGCGGAACATGCCAGCGACAACCGCGCCTTTCTTGAACGGCGGATCGGGCGGGCGGCGCAGCCGGTTGACCTCTACCTCGCCCATTTCCTCGGCGCGGGCGGCGCGGCGCGTTTCCTGAATGCGCATGCCGCCAATCCCGACGCCAGCGCCGCGGCGATCTTTCCGCGCCCCGCTGCGGCCAATCGCAATGTATTTTTTGACCGCACTGGGAGCCCGCGCACGCTGGCGCAGGTGCGCGATCGATTTGCCGCGCGGTTGAATGCTGCTGGCGGCACGTCACCGGGCCCCGCCCCTCCCGCGCCAACCGACGATGCCACCCGGCAGGTTCAACCCGCCGACTGGCTGCGCATCGCCCGCGCGGTTCAGCATCCGGGCGCCACCGCTGACGACGCACTTGGGCCTGCTGGCAGCACCCGTTTGTCCGCTGGTTTGGGCGCCGATCCGCGCGCCGACCCGCTCACCGCCGCCCTCGCCCCATCACGCGCCCGCCTTGCCTATCTCCTCCTCGCCGCAACCGGAGCTACCTTATGATGACCACCCGCATGACTGCATTGCTCGTTCAATTTCTGCGCGGGGCGGCGCTGCCGACGGTAACGTTGGCGATCCTCCTGTTTATGGTGGTGCCGGTGCCCGCGCTGCTGCTTGATGCCGGGTTCATCTTCAACATTGCGCTCAGCCTTGGCGTTTTGATGGTCGCGCTGGGTGCACGGCAGGCGCTGGATTTCTCCAGTTTCCCGACGGTGCTGCTGTTCGCCACGCTGCTCCGCCTGGCGCTCAATGTGGCCTCAACCCGCGTTGTGCTGGTCGATGGGCATAGTGGGCCGGACGCGGCTGGCGCGGTCATCGAAGCGTTCGGGCATTTCCTGATTGGTGGCGACTGGCTGGTCGGGCTGCTAGTCTTTTCGATCCTGATGGTCATCAACCTGATCGTGATTACCAAGGGCGCGGGCCGGGTGTCCGAAGTCGCCGCGCGCTTCACCCTCGATGCGCTGCCCGGCAAACAGATGGCGAT
The DNA here is from genome assembly GCA_031422035.1 of Sphingomonas sp. Taxonomy (GTDB): domain Bacteria; phylum Pseudomonadota; class Alphaproteobacteria; order Sphingomonadales; family Sphingomonadaceae; genus Sphingopyxis. Next base: position 7,474 of record JANOPV010000022.1, read on the forward strand.
TGATGCTGATCTCGGTGCTGGTCTGATCGGGCCGGAGGAAGCGCGTGCCCGCCGGGTCATCGTCACCACCGAAGCCGAATTTCACGGCGCGATGGATGGCGCGTCGAAATTCGTCAAAGGCGATGCGATTGTCGGGGTCATCATCCTGGCGATCAACATTTTCGGCGGAATCCTCGTTGGTGTCATCGGCCATCAATTGTCGCTGGGGCAAGCGGCCGAAACCTACATCATTCTAGCTGTCGGCGATGCGTTGGTGGCACAGGTGCCGGCGCTGTTTCTCTCGATCGCCGCTGCCACGGTCGTCACCCGGGTGACATCTGACCATGATTTGCCCGGGCAATTGGCTGGGCAGTTTGGGGCGTCGCGGGCCTGGGCGCCGGTTGCCGCGATCCTCGCGTTGCTCGGGATCATTCCAGGCATGCCGCAGCTGGTGCTGCTGCCAGCCGCCGCAGTGTGCGGCGCGCTCGCCTGGCATTTGTATCGGCGAGAGCAACAGGCCGCAGCGAACGCCAACCGCGCCATTCCGCAACCGGCCAGTGACCCCGCCATCATCGGCTGGGAAGAGATTGGCGAGCGCGCCCAGATCATCCTCGACATCGGCTTTGGACTAGTGCCGCTCGCCGACCCCGCGCGCGATGCGCCGCTGATGGGACGGATTACCGGGCTTCGGCGGCAATTGTCCCGCGAGCTCGGGTTCATCATGCCGCACGTGCGGGTGCGCGATGATCTTCAGCTGGCACCCAACCACTACCGTCTCGCCATTGCCGGGGTAGCGGTGGCCACTGGCGATGTGTGGCCGCGTGATCTGCTCGCACTCGACGCTGGCGATGCCGATGCCGCGCTCGATGGCCGCCCCGGTAAAGACCCCGCCTTTGGCCTCGACGCGACCTGGATCCGCCCCGATCAGCGCGCCGATGCCGTGGCGTCGGGCTATACCGTCGTTGACGCACCGACGGTGGTCGCGACGCATATTGGCCTGCATCTGCGCCGCCGCGCCGCTGACCTGTTCGGGCTGGACGACGCCCGCGCCTGGCTCGACCAATTGCGCGCCGATGCACCGCAACTGGCCGACGCGCTGGTGCCCGCGCCGCTGTCTTTGGCCATGCTTACCGCGATCTTGCGCGAGTTACTGGCCGAAGGCGTGCCGCTGCGCGACAGCCGCCGGATTGGCGAAGCACTGGCGGCGGTTGCCGATCCGAGCGCTGGGGTGCCTGCTTTGCTGGAAGCTGTGCGCCGCCGCATCGCGCCACTGATCGCGCAGGAGATAGCGCCACCGCCACTGCCGCTCGCGGTCGTCACCCTCGATGCGGCGCTGGAGGGGTTGATCGCCGATTCGCTGCGCGTTGCTGGCGGCAGCGACCATCCGCTCGAACCACAGCTCGCCGGGCGGATCATATCTGCGGTGCGCGATACCGTTACCCTCGCCGCCCCGGCCCATGGGCGGATCGCGCTGGTGACCACCCCCGTTGGCCGCCCGATCCTCGCCCGTCTGCTGCGACCGCATTGCCCCGACCTCGCCGTGCTGTCGTTTCTCGAAGTGCCGGATGATCGCGCGGTGGAGGTTGTCGCCGTGGTCGGCGGGGCTGAGCCTCAGCGGGTCTCGCTGGCATCCGCTTATACCGACGATGGAGAGCCGGCATGAGCGCGCCCTGGACCAATATCGCCACCGCCACCGCCACCCGCGCCCGCACCCGCTGGGACAATCGGGCCGACCCCGTTGCCGCGCGCATTGCCGCGCATATCCCGCTGGTCCGCCGCATCGCCTGGCATGTCCATGGCCGCGCGCCGGGCGCGATTGAGTTGGAGGAACTGGTGCAGACCGGCATTGTTGCGCTGGTGGAGGCGGCGCAGGGTTATGAAGATCGCGGCCACGCCTTTGCGACCTATGCCCAGCTGCGGGTGCGTGGGAGCATGATCGACCTGATCCGCCGCAATGCGACCATTTGCCGCTCCGCGATTGCCCGGCGCAAAGCGATCCACGCAGTGCGCAAACGGCTTGAAACGGAACTGGGCCGCACGCCCGAGGATGCCGAAATGGCCGCCGCTATGGGCATTCCCGCCGCTGAATGGCGTGCGCTGGTGGATGCCACCGAAAGCGTGCGCCACGAAAGTCTGGATGAAGTTTATTCCGAGCATAGCCTGTGGTTCGCCGATCAAGCTGAGGGTGCAGATGCGCTGCTCGACCGGCAGGATGCGCAAGCGCGGCTGGCTGCGGCCGTCGCCACTTTGCCGGAACGCGAGGCGATGGTGCTGCAACTTTACTTTGTCGAAGAGCTGAACCTCGATGAGATCGGCGCGGCGTTAGGCGTCGGGGCCGCCCGCGTATGCCAGATCAAGAAAGCCGCGCTGGACCGGGTGCGCGGATTGCTCGGTGATGGCGAGGCTTAGGTGCGCGGCGTCCAGTTCAGCACCCGCCAGATGTAGACTGCGACGAACCCGATCGCCACGGCGATCACAGCGGGGCCGGTGTAGCGTTCGAGCTCAGCCTGGAAATTCTGGCCGAGATAATAGCCGCCGCCGATCAGGAAGACGTTCCAGATTGCCGAGCCCGGCGCGGTGTAGAGGATAAATTTGACCCGGCTCATATGCGCGAGGCCAGCCGGGAGTGAGATCATTGTTCTGAGGAAAGGCGAGAAACGCACCGCAAACACAACCCAATGGCCGTGCCGCTGGAAAAAGGCGATGATCCGTTCGACATCCTGCCAGTCGATGGTGAGCCAACGGCCCCAGCGGGCGACGAACGGCTGTAGGCGTTCATAGCCGTAGAGGCGACCGACGTGGAACCAGAAATAATTGCCGACCGTCGAGCCCAGCGTGCCTGCAATCAGCAGTGGCCAAAATGCCATCCGCCCTTGCGCGACGTTGACGCCGCCAAGGCCCATAATCACTTCGGACGGGATCGGTGGAAACACGTTCTCAATCGCCATCAGGAACGCGATGCCCCAATAGCCGCCCGCCGCGATCATCTCCAATATCCACTGAGTCATGCGCGCGTCACAGGTTCAGCCGCGCCGCGCTGCTAGCCGGGCGAGGATGGCATCCCAGATCAGCCCAGGGGTGTCGGTGCCGTTAAACGCGTCCATCGCGACGATGCCGGTGGGGGAGGTGACATTGATTTCAGTCAACCATTTACCGCCGATCACATCAATGCCGACGAAGATCAGCCCGCGCCGTTTGAGTTCGGGGCCGAGCGCTGCACAGATTTCGCGTTCGGTCGCGGTGAGTTTGGTGGGTTGGGCGGTGCCGCCCGCCGCCAGGTTGGAGCGGATTTCGCCCGCCCCGGGAATGCGGTTGATCGCGCCGGCAACGTCGCCATCAATCAGGAGGATCCGCTTGTCGCCCAGGCTGACCTCTGGAACGAAAGCCTGGATCATGTGCGGCTCGACATAAGCGGTGTTGAACATTTCGATCAGCGCCGCCAGATTGGCGCCGTCGCGGCCGACCTTGAAGATCGCCTTGCCGCCATTGCCGTGCAGCGGCTTGATGATGATCTCCCCATGCTCGGCGAGGAATTTGCGGGTGGCACCCAGCGAACGGGTAATCATCGTTGGTGGCATGAACCGCGCATAATCGAGCACGAACAGTTTTTCTGGCGCGTTGCGGACGCTGGCCGGATCATTGGCGACCAATGTTTCGTGCGCGATCCGTTCGAGCAGATGGGTGGCGGTGATGTAGCTGAGGTCAAAGGGCGGGTCCTGCCGCATCAGCACCACGTCGACGTCGCGCCCTAGGTCGAGCAGGATGGGCTCGCCGGGGGTGAAATGATTGCCGGGATCGCGCCGTACCGTCACCGGCGTGCCGAATGTGTAGAGGCGACCGCCGTCCCATGTCAGGTCGGGCGCGCGGTAATGGAACACAGTATAGCCGCGCTCCTGCGCCTTCAGCATCAGCGCAAAACTGGAATCGCCGCCAATCGCCAGCGTCTCCATCGGGTCCATCTGGACGGCAACGGTCAGGGTCATGCTGCTATCGCTCCGTCCCGGATCATCGCGCGATCCACACATTGGCCATGTGGCGCGGCCAGTGCCCCGGCGCAAGCAGGATGACATCGATTTGCTGACTATCCCCGGCCTTCGCAAAACGCGGACCAAGCAAGCGGGCGGCGGCGACCACGCGGCGCAACCGCAGTTCGTCGATGGCATGATCGAGATCGGCGGCACGCTGACGCCACTTCACCTCGACAAAGGCGATGGTGCGCCCGCGCCGTGCGACGACGTCGACCTCACCGCCGTGCACCCGGCACCGCCGCGCGAGGATGCGCCAGCCTTTGAACCGGAGATACCAGCAGGCCAGCGTTTCGCCGCGATGCCCACGTTGTTCGGCGCGCGCCCTAGTTTTTGTCTGGCGGTTCATGTTTTTCCAGCCAAAACGAGCGCCCGGGCATAAGCGGCGTCGCGGGTGATGCCGTGTGAGGCGGCGACCGCTTTGGCGGCGCGCGCGACCGATTGCGTGGTGAGCGCCGCCGTCAGCGTGCTATCGATGCTGGCATCATCCGCTGGCCCGGCATCGACCGCCAGCGGCGGGCCAATAATTATGACGATTTCACCGCGCGGCGGCTCTGCATAATGCGCCGCCAGCTCAGGCAGCGTGCCGGTCACGCACTCCTCATGCAGCTTGGTCAGCTCG
>JANOPV010000023.1:0-16556 GCA_031422035.1 Sphingomonas sp.
GGCGGATGCCTATTTGGGGGAGGTGCCGCGCGGTTATGTGTCGCTCAACCCGGGCGAATGGACCGACGCTGTGTCAATCCGCAATTGGCTCAATCCGCAGCTTGGCAAACATGAACGGGTCGATCAGATTGTCCTTCGCGAGACGTTGCCGAAAACGATGATCGGCAAGCTTGATCGCAAGGCCTTACGGGCAGAGGTTATGCGGGAAGACGGCATAGGGAGCACAACCGGATGATGAAGATTATGCGCGGATTTTTGGCTGCTTTGAGCGTAGCGACGCTGTCTTTGACGACCATGCCCGCCGCGGCACAGGCCCAGCCGGCCGAGCGGATGACAATCCCTCAGCGGATTGCGGCGCTGCGGGTGCAGGAACAAAGGCTGATTACCATTGGCGAGCGGCTGGCGGTCGCCGCAGCGCCGTGGTGCCAGCGCGCCTGGACGATGGGCTGGACGTTGGGCGATCTGGGCCAATATCCCAAAACCGTGCGGTTGACGGTGCGATCCGAATGGGGGCTGCCATCGGCGACGACCTTGTTCGTTTCAGCTATCGCGCCGGATAGCGCCGCCGCGAGCGCGGGGATCGTGCCCGGCCATGCCATTACCGCGATCAATGGTGAAAATCCGATGCGCTATACCGGCGATCAGGCATCGCGCCACGCACTGGCCAATAGCGAGCGGGTCATTGCCGAGGCACTGACCGCGAACAACGGCCGGATCAGCATATCGACGCTGGCCCCCGATGGCAGCCGCCGCACGCTCGACCTGACGGCGCGCGCCGCCTGTGCCAGCCGCTTTGAGTTGTCGGTCGATGACGAAAAGCAGGCCTATGCTGACGGGTCGGTGGTGCAGGTGACGCTGGGCATGGCCCAGTTCACCAACGATGAAGAGCTGGCCGGGGTGGTCGCGCATGAGCTGGCACATAATATGCTGCGCCACCGGCTGCGGCAGGACGCGCGCGGGGTGCCCGCCAACTATACGCGGCATCTGGGGCGCAACGCCCGGGTGGTGCGCGGGTTTGAGGAGGAGGCCGACCGGCTATCGGTTTGGCTGCTGGCGCAGGCGGGCTATGATCCGGTGTCGCCGATTGCCTTTTGGAACCGCTTTGGCCCGGACAATGACAGTCCGCATCCCTTTGGCCGGTTGCATGATCCGTGGCGGGTGCGGGTCGCCAATCTGCAGGATGAAATCACCATGATGCGTGCGGCACGGGCGCGCGACCGCGCAGCCACGCCGATCGCGCTTATCAATGCGATCCGTGAGGCCGAGGTGGCGGAGGCTGCGGGTGAACGCGAGGAGTCGGGCGATGAGCCAGCAGCAGAGCAAGCGCCAGCGCTTGTCCCGGCACCGGCAGAGGTACCGCCGTCATGACCGCGTCGATCATCCTCGCGGGCGGCTGTTTCTGGTGCACTGAGGCGGTATTCCGCAGCCTTGCCGGGGTTAGTAATGTCGAGAGCGGCTATATCGGCGGCAGCGTCGATGCGCCGACGTACAAGGCGGTATGCAGCGGCACGACGGGGCATGCTGAGGCGATCCGGGTGAGCTATGACCCAGCGGTTATTGGGCTCGATGATCTGTTCGACGTGTTTTTTGCCACCCATGATCCGACCACACTGAACCGACAGGGCAACGACATCGGCACCCAGTATCGCAGCGCGGTGTTTCCCGCCGACGAATTGCAAGAGGAGGCTGCGCATTCTGCGATGGCCCGTGCTGCATCCGACTGGCCTGCGCCCATCGTCACGACCATCGAGCCGCTGAGCACCTGGTGGCCAGCGGAGGATTATCATCAGGAATATTGGGAGGGTGAGGGGCAGCGCAATCCCTATTGCATGGCTACCATCCCGCCGAAACTAGCCAAGCTGCGCAAGGGCTTTGCCGCCCGCCTCAGCAGTGATGCGGGTTAAAACAGCGTGACGAGAAAACGGATCCGCAAGGCGATTTTTCCGGTGGCAGGGCTTGGCACCCGGTTTCTGCCGGCGACCAAGGCGATCCCCAAGGAGATGCTGCCGATTGTTGACCGGCCGCTGATTCAATATGCGGTCGATGAGGCGCGTGAGGCGGGGATCGAGCAGATGATCCTGGTCACCGGTCGCGGCAAGGGCGCGATTGAGGATCATTTCGACGTCGCCTACGAGCTGGAGCGGACGATGCTGGAGCGGGGCAAATCGCTCGATGTCTTGGCAGCGACCCGGCTTGGCCCGGGCGATGTCGCCTATGTCCGGCAACAAGAACCGCTGGGGCTGGGCCACGCCATCTGGTGCGCGCGCGATATTGTCGGCGATGAACCGTTCGCGGTGCTGCTGCCCGATGAGTTTATGGTGGGCAGTCCGGGGTGCCTTAAGCAGATGGTCGACGCCTATGACCGGGTCGGCGGTAACCTGATCTCGGTGGTTGAAGTGCCGCGCGAGACGGTCTCAAGCTATGGCGTGATCGACCCCGGCGCCCGTGATGCGAACCTTACTGAAGTGCGCGGGCTGGTGGAAAAACCGGCGGTGGCGGATGCGCCATCGAACCTCATTATCTCGGGCCGCTACATCTTGCAGCCTGACGTCATGGGTCTGCTGGCGCAGCGGATGGCGGGGGCGGGCGGAGAGATTCAGCTGACCGACGCCATTGCCCGGTTGATCGGGGTGCAGCCGTTTCATGCGGTCACTTTTGCGGGGCAACGCTATGATTGCGGATCACAGGCGGGCTATGTCCAGGCGACGCTGGCAGTGGCGCTTGACCGGCCGGACATCGCCGACCAGGTGCGCGCTTTTGCATTGGATATGCTCGGCGACTGAACGTCAATCGCCGAGCATCCCTAGATCAGGTTAGTTGCCGCCGGGGCCATCGCCAGTGGCCAAGGCGCGATAACCCGCGCCGCCGAGCAAGCCGCCGATAACCGGGGCGAGCCAGAACAGCCATAATTGCTGCAACGCCATCCCGCCGACAACCAGCGCGGGGCCAGTGCTGCGCGCCGGATTGACCGACGTGTTGGTGACCGGGATCGAGATCAGGTGGATCAGCACCAGCGCCAGGCCAATGGCTAGCGGAGCAAATCCAGCAGGGGCGCGGCCATCGGTGGCGCCCATGATGACGAACAGGAAGACGGCGGTCAGCACCACTTCGGTCAGGAAGCCGGCCACCAGCGAATAGCCGCCGGGCGATTGCGCATCAAAACCGTTTTGCGCAAGGCCGCTGGCGATTGACCATTCGGCATTACCGCTGGCGATGAAGTACAGGATATACGCAGCGACAATCGCCCCGGCGACCTGAGCAATCACGTAGAGCGGAATGTCCTTCGCCGGAAAGCGCCCGCCAGCCCACAGGCCCACGGTTACCGCCGGATTCAAATGGCAGCCCGAGATGTGGCCAATCGCATAGGCCATGGTGACGACGGTCAAGCCAAAGGCGATGCTGACGCCCAGATAACCGATGCCGACATCGGCAACGCCGGCGGCTAGCACTGCGCTGCCACAGCCGCCCAATACCAGCCAGAATGTGCCGATAAACTCGGCCAGGCCCTTTTGTGTGTTGGTCATTCCTTCGCATCCCTCTGTTGCGCCCGGATTTTTATCCGGTGTCGCTAAGCTAGCATTAAGCTGCGTTAAGGCAAATCGGCGGCAACTCACCGCTGCGGACTTGCATCCTAGTCCGTCTGCCGCGACGATAGGATGGCTGTACAAAGGATTTTCGCTGATGCGCCGCGCTCTGTTCTGCCTGCTCCTTATCGCTCCCGCGCTGTCGGGCTGTATTAGCACGGCGGCGAGCATCATCACCGCGCCGGTCCGTGCCGCTGGCCAGGTGGTGGACTGGACCACGACCAGCCAGGACGAATCCGATCGTAACCGCGGCCGTGAAGTGCGGCGGCAGGAGGAAGCGTTGGGACGGCTTGCCCGCAATCTGGAGCGTGCCGAACGGCGATGCCGCGATGATAATCAGGAGGCGTGCGAGGACGCTAGGCGGCTGCGCGCAGAAATGGATGCTGCGCGTAACCCTCAGTAAGATTTTAGTCCGCGTTCCCGTCCGTAAACGGACGTGCGGGATTAAGGCGGCCGGGCAATGCCCGCCGCCGGTTGGGTGGCGTGTCGGCGTAGTCCCACTAAAACAAGGGGCGCGGCCGGTGGGTGGTGCCTTCGCGCTGCGACGCGCGAGGGCTGACAGGGTGCAAGGGCGGGCCGCCAATTAAGCTAGTGAAGCAGCGGCTGTTCCCTTGCGGTAGTCTTAGCGACAGACGTCAGCTCCGCCCCGCTGAGCGCGGTGGCTTGTTGCCCGTTCCCGTCCGTAAACGGACGTGCGGGCAACAAATACACCGCCTTACGAAGGCGAGCGGGGCTACACCCGATCCCGACGCCACCCCGGGGGTACCGGGCAGGCTTACGGGTCTCAGATGGGCGAGGGACGATGAGCGCCAGTGCGCGGAGCATGACCGTGATTGGCGATTTTTGCCGCCCGTCCTTGCACCTGCCCTGGATGATCGCCCGTTAACAACTCCCCGTCTGTAAATGGTGTGCCACCCGTCAGCGTCCTCACGCGATTGCCCACCGGCCGCCCCGTCCTGCCATCTGGTTCCCGTCTGATTGAACAGAGCCGCTTGATCCCCATGGCTTCACCGGGGCGCGGCAGGGCTGGTCCGGCAAGACGGGCCTGTGCCACGCGTGCTGGTTTCCAGCGGCAGCGTGGCGGGGGTCTTATAACCATATTGGTTAGTTATGTCAAGTTAATACTGGCGCTTATGGTTGTTGGTGGCTGGTACGCGCGTTACGCATGCCTTTGTCGGCTGCTCCGGTGATGGATCCCGGATCAAGTCCGGATGACGATTTGGCAGGGTGTGCCCGATCAGCAGGGTGTGCCCGATACAGTGTGAAGCGTCGGGCTAGGCCGCTGCGCGGTTCAGCCGATCGTTGATGGCGAGGCCGAGGCCGGTTTCGGGGATGGGTGCGACGGCGATCCGGGGTTTGGCGCTGCTGGCACCCAGATGGAGCGCGGCGAACAGGGCGGCGGCGGCCTCGGTCAGGTCGCCGGTGGCGCTGAGTTGTGTGTCGCCGCCGATGGCACCAAAGCCGATCATGAAGGCGTCGGCTGGCGAAGCCGTGCAGTTGAGCAGCACGGGCTTGCCGGGGGCGTAGTGGCTGGCGAGTTGGCCCGGTGCGTTGATGTTTTGATCGCGCGGGCCCTTCACTACTGCACCGGTTGCGGCTGTGAGCATCGCGGCGCTGACCGGGCCAGCGCGCAACAGGCGCAGATCAGCGCCTTCGACGGCGACGATGGTGGATTCAATCCCGCCAGCGCAGGGGCCGTCGTCAAGGATGAGGGCGATGCGGCCGTTGAGGGTGGCCAGTACATGCGCCGCTGTGGTTGCACTGACGGTGCCGCTGGCATTGGCCGATGGCGCAGCGAGCGGGCGGGCCGATGCGGCGATCAGCGCCTGCATCGCTGGATGGGCAGGGCAGCGAATGGCGACGGTGGGCAACCTGGCAGTGACGGCGGGGGTCAGCTTAGCGACGGTGCGGAGCGGGAGAACGAGGGTCAGCGGACCCGGCCAGAATGCGGCGGCAAGGGTGTGAGCAAGCGGGCTGAACGCCGCCAGCGTTTCCGCCATGGCGACGTCGGCGACGTGGACGATCAGCGGGTTGAAGCTGGGGCGGCCCTTGGCGGCGTAGATGCCCGCGACGGCGGTGGCGCTGGTGGCATCGGCGGCGAGGCCGTAGACCGTCTCGGTTGGCACCGCGACGCAGCCGCCCGCGCGGATCAACGCCGCAGCTTCGGCAATCGTCGACGGATTGAATGGCAGCACGCGGGTGCTTATTTCTGCGTTTGAGTGGGGCATCGCCGCCCGCTATAGCCTCGCTATATTATCCGACAACCAGCTGCGCACCGCTGCCGCCGTTCACGGTGGGGGAAAGCCAGAAAAGAAAGTGCACGCATAGTGGATTATCGCCCGCCCGTTACCGAACAGCGTTTCGTCCTCGACCATGTCGTGGGGATCGCCGACCTTGCCGCGCATGAGCGCTTTGCCGGGGCGAGCGAAGATATGGTTGATGCGATCATCGACGGGATTGCCCAGCTCGCCGCAGGGGAGTTTGCGCCGCTGAACCGGGTTGGCGATACCAACCCACCGCGTTGGCAGGATGGCCGGGTGGTGACGCCGCCGGGGTTTAAAGAGGCCTATGCCGCCTTTGTCGAGGGCGGCTGGGGCAGCATCGATGGGCCGGAGGCGCATGGCGGGCAGGGGCTGCCATTTGCGCTGGCCAATGTCGTGATCGAATCGCTGGGCAGCGCGAATATGGGGCTGACGCTGATCTCTATTTTGACGCCGGGCGCGATCCATGCCCTCGAAGCCTATGGCACGCCCGAGCAGCGGGCGCGGTGGTTGCCTAAGCTGGTGTCTGGCGCATGGAACGGGACGATGAACCTGACCGAACCGGGCGCGGGCAGCGATGTTGGCGCGCTCAGGACGACGGCGGAGCTAGTGGACGACGACGGCGACCTGTGGCGGATCAAGGGGCAGAAGATTTACATCACCTGGGGCGACCATGACATGACCGATAACGTCGTGCATCTGGTGCTTGCGCGGACCCCTGGGGCACCGCCGGGAACGCGCAGGGTCTCGCTGTTCGTGGTGCCGAAGTTCCGGATTGACGCGCACGGAGATCCAATAATTGACAATAATGTCAGATGCTTATCAATAGAACATAAACTTGGAATTCACTCGTCGCCTACCTGCGTGATGGCCTATGGCGAGGACGGCGATAGCCTGGGTGAGCTGGTCGGCGAGGTGGGCGGCGGCATGCGCGCAATGTTCGTGATGATGAACAATGCCCGGCTGATGGTCGGCAATCAGGGGGTGCAGATCGGCGAACGGGCGACGCAGGCGGCGCTGGGCTATGCAAGCCAGCGGGTGCAATCGGCGCGGGCGAGCGCGCCCGATGCCGGGCCGGTGGCGATAGCGGAACATCCCGATGTGCGGCGGATGCTCCTGCGGATGATGGCGCTGACGCAGGGCATGCGGGCCCTGGTCTATTATGCGGCGGGCCAGCTGGATCGCGGCAAGCTGGGCGATGCGGCGGCGCAGGCGCGGTGCGACGTGCTGATCCCGCTCGCCAAATCCTGGCCGACCGACACCGGCTGCGAAGTCGCGAGCATCGGCATCCAGGTGCATGGCGGCATGGGCTTTGTCGAGGAGACCGGCGCGGCGCAGCATTATCGCGACGCCCGGATCGCCCCGATTTATGAGGGCACGAACGGCATTCAGGCCGCTGATCTGGTCGGGCGCAAGCTGAATATGGGCGACGGTGCGGGCAATGGCACAGCAATCGATAGCTTGATCGACGATGTTGCAGCGGGCGCGGTCGCGGGATCACCGCTGGCGGAATTGGCGGGGGCATGTGTGGCCGTGACCGCGTGGCTGCGGGCGGCACCGGTCGATGACCGCTTGGCCGGGAGCGCGGACTATCTGGCGATGATGGCGGTGGCCACGGCAGGCTGGCAGATGCAGGTGCAGCATGACGTCGCGGCGGCACAGCTGGTGGCGGGCGCGGGCGACCAGGATTTCCTGATGGCCAAAATTGCCACGACGCGCTTTTTCCTCGACCGAGTGGTGCCTGAGGCGCTGGGGCGCAAAGCTGGGGCGATGGCGGGGGCGGCGGACCTGTATGCGCTTGATGCCCGTCAATTGGTGTCCGCATGACGCATTCAGGGCGCTACGCCATTGACGTCGCGCTCGACTATTTCATCGCTGAACCGTGCGCCATTTTGTTGGCGATTGAAGCGGCGAACGACAGCGAACAAGCGGTGACACATGAGGCGATCCGGATTGCCAATGTCGATTTTGCGCCGGTGGCGGATGTGCCCGGTGCGGTCGCCCGCTATCGCTGGATAAACGCCGTCGCTGGGCCGTTGACCATTCGCTATCAGGCGGAAGTCGCCATCGACCGACCGGTTGCCACGCTAGCCGATCAGCCGCCGACGCCGCTGTCGCAATTGCCAGCGACCATTGCCCCCTATCTGTTTGCTAGCCGTTATTGCGATCCGGTGCAGTTTCAGCCGTTCCTTGCCGCCGAATTCGGGCACCCGTTGACCGCGCCGGGCGACGGCGCGTTGATGGAGCGGGTGCGGGCGTGGGTGCACGACCATATCCGCTATGATTGCGTGAGCAACCCGACGACTACGGCTGCGGATACAGTGCTGGCGCGGGCCGGAATATGTCGCGATTTCGCGCATCTGATGATTGCTTTTGCGCGCTCCGCCGGGGTGCCAGCGCGGTTTGTGTCGGGCTATGCATGGCAGCTTGATCCGCCTGATTTCCATGCCGTGGTCGAGCTGTGGCTGGGCGGGCGCTGGCATTTAGTGGACGCAACGGGCCTAGCGCCGGTCGACAGTCTGGTACGAATCGCGCGGAGCGAGGATGCAGGCGCGGCGAGTTTTATGACTCTGTTCGGGGCGGGCAATATGCTGGATCAGCGGGTCAGCGTCACGCAGTTAAGGTAATCCGCCAAGGCGTCACCCGGCTGGATTAGCGGCGGCGAACAACGGCAACGCGCCGGGACTATCCTCATCGTCGGCGCGAAAGCCGCTCAGCGTGACGCCAAGCAGGCGGATGGGCTGTGCCAGCGGCCAGTTGGCGTCGAGGATAAAGCGGGCCTTGGCCAATAGCTCGGCATGGCTCGCCACCCGCTCCTCACTGGTGCGTGAGCGGGTCGCCGTTTGAAAATCGGCATATTTGAACTTCAGCGTTACCGTCCGCGCGGGCCCCGCCTTAAGGCTGCGTTCCCATACGACATCGACAATGCCGTCCAGCGCGGTGTCGATTTCGGCCCGGTCAGAAATATCGTCGTCAAAAGTGCGTTCGGCGCCGAGCGATTTGCGTTCGCGGTGCGCCTCCACTGGGCGTTCATCGATGCCGTGCGCCATCCGCAGCAGCCAGTCGGCGGAGCGCGCGAATTCCGCCTCCAGCACGCTGAGCGGGGTTGCGGCAAGGTCGGCCCCGCTGATGATCCCCATCGCCTCCAGCCGTCCGGCGGTAACCGGCCCGACACCGTGCAGCCGCCGGATCGACAGCGACTGGACGAAGGCGGCCTCCGCGCCCGGGCGGATGACGGTCAGGCCGTCAGGCTTGTTCTGGTCCGAGGCGAGTTTTGCGACCAGTTTGGATGTGCTGACCCCCGCCGATGCGGTGAGGCGGGTCACTTCCTGGATGCGGGCGCGCAGGTGCTGGGCGGTGGCGGTGGCGCTGCCGAAACCGCCGCGGTCGCTGGTGACGTCAAGATAGGCCTCATCGAGCGAGAGCGGTTCGACAGCGTCGGCAACTTCGGCGAAAATGGCGCGGATTTGCTGAGTGACGACGCGGTACACGTCAAAGCGCGGCGGCACGAAAATCAGCTGCGGGCATTGGCGCGCGGCGGTGACCGACGGCATGGCGGAGCGCACGCCGAATTTGCGTGCCTCATAGCTGGCCGCCGCCACGACGCCGCGCCGCCGTGATCCACCGACCGCGACCGGTCGCCCGCGTAAGGCCGGATCATCGCGCTGTTCCACCGATGCGAAAAACGCGTCCATATCGACATGGATGATCTTGCGGAGGGACGGCTCGGTCACGCTGACGGGTGTAGCATGATCCGTTTATGTTCTCAAATGGCCCCCTGGTCGACCCCTAGACAGGAGGGGATCTCAGCACTGAACGCCCCCAAAAACTTGACGCTACTGCGCCATGGTGGCAGGGGCGCGGCCTCGGACGCGGGTATAGCATAGTGGTAATGCTCTAGCCTTCCAAGCTAGCTAGAGGGGTTCGATTCCCCTTACCCGCTCCAGATTCCCCGGTCATTCCGCGACAGTCTTGCGACACTTATCGCCGCTGCTGCCATAGTCGTCCGACAAGGTGCCGCCATAGCCATGATTGTGGTGCTGTTCCTCCTGATGCGCAGCCGACATTCGCTGGAGTATAAATTGCGATGATCCGAACTCACCCGTTAATTGCCGCTGCGGCGCTGTGCGTTGGCGGCATTGCATCGGCGCAAACTGCGCCGCCAGCCGGACCTGCACGTGCCGAGCGCGCCAATCCCGATGCCAATGGTGATGGCGCAATCACTCGCGCTGAGGCGCAGGCCGCTGGCACTGCCCGCTTTGCCCGGATGGACGCCAATAGCGATGGCCGCCTCGACCAGGCCGATTGGGATCAGGTGCGGCAACAGCGCCGCGCCGCAATGTTTCAGCGGCTCGATACCGATGGCAATGGGTCAATCACCCGCGCAGAATGGGAGCAGGCCGCCGATCAGCGCGCTGCTCGGATGGGTGAACGCATGGCCCGGCGCGGTGCCGGTGGAACTGAGGGTGGATCTGATGGCGGGCGTGAAGGCGGACGTCATGGTGGCCATCATGGTGGACCGGGCGGCATGGGCGCGCGGCTCGACACCAATCATGACCAGACGGTGACCCGCGAGGAGTTTATGGCGGCAGTGACGGAACGGCATGGCGCACTGGATGGCAATAGTGATGGCACGGTAACGACGGCGGAACGTGCCGCCCACCGCGCCGCAAATCGCTCAGATCGGCCCGAACGCGGGGGACAGCGCCGCTAAGCGGTAGCCACAAGCTGCGTGCAATCCTGCATCTCCGCTCGGGCGGGATGGCGCAGTGCCCGGCCGGTGCTTCCCCCCGCACCGGCCGGGATTTTGCGTGGGCGCCGCGGCCACGCTACAACGAAGTGACACGCGACGATGACCATTGAACCCGCCCCCACCCACTTGCTGCTCGTTGACGACGAGGTGTCGATCCGCGAGCCGCTCGCCGACTACCTGCGCGATCAAGGGTTTGTCGTGAAGGCTGTGGCGGACGCGGCAGCGGCGCGCGGCGCGTTGGAGGCTGATAATCGCGTAGCCAGCTTTGACCTCGTCATCTGTGACATCATGATGCCGGGGGAAGATGGCTTGTCGCTGACCCGCTATTTGCGAGAAACGCTGCGGCTCCCCGTCATCCTGCTAACCGCTCGGGCGGACGAGACCGAGCGGATCATCGGGCTTGAGATCGGCGCTGATGATTATGTCGTAAAGCCGTTTTCCCCGCGCGAGCTGATCGCCCGTATTCGCGCGGTGCTGCGCCGGGTGCAGCCAGTTGCGCCTAATGACGCAGCGGTTGGCGGCGAAGAATTTCATTTCGGCGACTGGCGACTAGTGGCGGCGGAACGGACGCTGCATGCACTGGATCATGCGGTGGCGCTATCGGCGGGCGAGTATCAGTTGCTGCTCGCCCTGGTCCGTCACCCACGCCAAGTGATGAGCCGAGACCGCTTGCTCGACCTGGTGCGGGGGCGCGATGCGGATATATTTGATCGTTCAATCGACAATCTTATCAGCCGGTTGCGGCGCAAACTCAGCGACGATTCGCGTGAACCACGCTGGATCCGCACGGTGTGGGGCGGTGGGTATAGCTTTGCCGGTGATGTCCGCCGGACCGGTAGCGCGGCGGGCGAATGATGCGCCGGCTCGCTCGTCTACTCCCAAGTAGCCTCGTCGGGCAGCTGTTGCTGGCTACGACGCTGGCGCTGGTGGCAGCGCAGCTGGTAAATTTTGTGGTGGTGACGCAGGCCCAACGCGCCGAACGCGGGGCCGTGCTGGCGGCAGCAGCGGCAGCGGCGATTGCCGAATCGACCGACCGGCTGGCGCTGGGTTTGCCGTTGCCTATGGGCCCGCGTGAGAGGATGCGGGGGCGGGACGGGCGACCTGGGCCGGATGGCGACGTGCATCTACGCCGTGATCGTCCCGGCCCGCATGTCCGCGCGATCAGGCGGCGGGTCACGGTCGGTAGCGTGCCCGACATGCCCGCAGGGATGGGTGAATATCCAGCACTCGCTGGGCGGGTCGCTAACCTGCTTGATGATGCTGAAGTCAGCGTAACGCAGGTGCGGGCGGCGGCAATGGATATTGCCCCGCGCACCCGTCGCGATGGCCGCCGCGTCAGCCGGATTATCGCGGTCGCCGCGCAGATCCCCGACGGCCGCTGGATAACGGTGCGGGCGCCGGTGGCTGTTACGGCGCAGCGGGTGCAGCTGCAATTGCTGGGGCAGACGCTAGTGCTATTCGTGCTGCTGCTCCTACCGCTACTGTGGATCACGCGGCGCGCCGCCGCCCCGCTCGCCTTGCTGACCCGCACCGCGCGCACCGCAATGCCGGGTCAGATGCCGGTGGTGGCCGAGGCTGGCCCCGCTGATGTTCGCGACCTCACGCGGGCATTTAATGATCTGTCGCAACGGGTGCGCACGATGCTGGTTGACAAGGACCGCATGCTGGGCGCGGTCGGCCATGATCTGCGCACGCCACTCGCCAGCCTACGGGTGCGGATCGAGCGGGTCGACGATGTCGCGCTGCGCGACGCGATGAGCGCAACAATTGCCGATATGGCGATGATGCTGGACGATATTACGGCGCTCGCTAGGTCGGGGCAGCCGCATGAACTGGCGGCGCCGACCGATCTCGCCGGGCTGCTTGCCGATCTGGTTGATGATTATACTGCGATGGCGCGCCCAGTGCGGCTGGCGGCTGAGGGTGTGGTGGCGACGGCGATGGTGCGCGGCGCGGCGCTGCGCCGTGCCTTACGCAACCTGATCGACAATGCCGTGACCTATGGGGGCGAGGCCGAGCTGGGGTTGACCCGTGTCGGCGAGCGGCTGCGCATCAGTGTCGCGGATCGCGGGCCGGGGATACCGGCAGACCGCATCTCCGACATGCTGGAGCCGTTTGCCCGCGCCGAGGAATCGCGCAATCGGGCCACTGGCGGCTCTGGTCTGGGCCTCGCGCTGGCGAAGGCGATTGCTGAGGGTGAGGGTGGAGAGCTGGTGCTGACGAGCCGTGAGGGCGGGGGCCTCGTGGCGACCATTGAGCTGCCGGACACACGTCACACGTAAATCGCGACGCCCTGTCCACCGACCATGACAAGATCGCCCGCGCGGTTCCATATGGCCATGTCTTGCGCCGAAAAACCACGACGGACATGGGTTGAGCGCGCGGCGAGCAGCCACCAGCCATCATCGGTGGTGGGCGCGTCGGTCAGAAAATGGCTGATCCAGCTGGAGGAACTGAGCGGCCCGAACTGCTTGAACAGGGTAATCGCGGCGGGCGGCAATGCGTCCGCCAGCGCTAGCAACGCGACCTGGGCCGGGCAGGCCGGCGGCACAACCCAGCGCACCCATGTCAGGATGTCTGCGGTATCTTTGCCATGGCCAAAGCCGGGTCCGCCCGCCGGCTTCATCTCGAAATGCTTGGTAAAGGCCGGGCGCATCGGGTGCTCGGGGACAGATTCCAGGTCCTCGGGCGGCCGGATGCTGGGGAACGGCGTGGTTTCATGGTCGACATGGCTGGCGCGCGGCTGGCTGAACGTGAACAGCGCAGAAGTGCCAAAGCCGCTGGCAGACTCGACATCTGCGGCGACGAAACGGCTCGATTTGCTCTGTCGGATCAGGCGGGTGGTGATGCTCGCATCCTCGCCCACTGGCCCGACAAAGCCGATTTGTGCGGTGCGCAACGGCGCATCGCCGGGATGGTCGCGCAGAGTAGCGTCTAGCGCGACGGCGGCGGAAATGCCGCCATAGGCCGTGCGCCCCTGCATCCAGTCCAGGGTGATGGGGTAGTGCCAGCGGCCGTCGGCGCTGGCTGCGCTCCCTAACAGAGTGTCGAGGGGCACCAAGGGTTCAGTCACGCCTATCCCTCAATCGCAAAGGTCAGGCCGGCGTGCGCCTCAAGCCGCTTCCGCAGCGCCGCACCCAGCGCTGCGCCAGGCGTTGTGACGCCGCCGGGGCCAGGGATTTCGACCAGCGCAATCGCCGTCTCCGCAATCATCTTGGAGGTCGAGCCATAGCCGGGGTCGCGGTCGCCGGTGACGTTGGCAACCAGTTTGCGGCCATCTGGCCACTCGCCGATGAACAGGATGTCGTAAAAACCGTTTTCGCGCTCTTCTTTGGTCGGACCGTCGCCGGGGCGCAGCTTGGCCTCTCCGAACGGGTTCGCTTTGGCCATTGCTTCGGCCATCGCTTTGCCCGCTTCGCCAATCGTGGTCATCACCATTTCATCATAGACGAGATCGCTGCCCCATGCGTGGCCGAGCAGGAAGTTGGTGCGGTGGACATTCTTGGTATTGATCGGCGCCATGATGAACGGCGCCGTCCACGTGCCGGTGCCACTGTCATAGGCGGGGATCAGGCCAGATGGCTGCGATGGCCCCTCAAAGCCCGGCGTTAGCGCGAAGGAGGATTTGAGCAGCAGCGCCAGTGAGGGCTTCCTGCCGATAGCTTTGAGCGTTTCGGTCAGGCTGGCAACGGTGCCGCCGGACGCGCCGCCCGCCATCTTGCGCATGCGGCCTTTGACGCGCGGGGCCGGGCTGCCGTTGAGGGCGACTGCCTGCTCCTGCAAATACTGGACGCCAAGATCGAACGGGATCGAATCGAATCCGCTCGAAAAGACGATTCGCGCGCCACTGGCCTTGGCGGCGGCATCATGCGCGTCGATCATCTCACGCATCCAGCCCGGTTCGCCGCACAAGTCGGTATAGTCGGTACCGTTTGCGGCGCAGGCGGCGACGAGGTCGCTGCCATAAAGCTGATAGGGGCCGACGGTGGTGAGGATGACCCTGGTGCGCTTGACCATCGCTTCAAGGCTAGCCGGGTCGGAGGCGTCGGCGACGACCAACGGTGTGTCGGCGGGGGCACGAATTTCATCGCGGATGGCCGCGAGCTTTTCCGCCGAGCGCCCGGCCATCGCCCATTTGGGGGCGCCGACGCGGGTGGCCAGATATTCCGCCACCAGCCGCCCGGTATAACCGGTGGCGCCATAAACGATGATGTCGAATTCGCGGGGGGTGGTGGTCATCGTGGTCTCTCCTGATGTCGACATAACAAATGGCGGTTATAGCTTGGGCAACGTCACGCCGCGCTGGCCCATATATTTGCCAGCGCGGTCGGCGTAGCTGGTTTCGCAGGGCTCGTTCCCTTTGAGGAACAGGAACTGGCACGCCCCCTCATTGGCGTAAATCTTGGCGGGCAGCGGGGTGGTGTTGCTGAATTCCAGCGTCACATGCCCCTCCCAGCCCGGCTCCAGCGGGGTCACGTTCACGATGATGCCGCAGCGCGCATAGGTGCTCTTGCCGAGGCAGATGACGAGCACGTCGCGTGGGATGCGGAAATATTCGACTGTCCGAGCGAGAGCAAAGCTGTTTGGCGGGATGATGCAGACGTCGGTTTCGATGTCGACAAAGCTCTGTGGGTCAAAGCTCTTGGGATCGACCACGGTTGAATAGACGTTGGTGAATATCTTGAATTCACGCGCGACGCGGGCGTCATAGCCGTAGGAGGACAGGCCGTAGCTGATGCAGCCGTCTCGCCGCTGGGCTTCGACAAACGGCTCGATCATCCCCGTTGTCGTCGCCGTCTCGCGGATCCATTTGTCGGATAAGATGCTCATGGGTTCCCCTCAGCTGATGCCCAGATCGCCCGGCCCAAAGGCATGGGGGAGCAGGGTGGACAGCATGTGTGTCGTCACTGCCCGACCATCGGCAGATGCGCAATGCACGGGGATGTCGCGGCCGGTGAGACTCGCGGCCTCATGGATCATCTGACGGCAGCGACCACAGGGCGTGACGGGGGCGGTGCCACTGATCGTGCCATCGTCAGCAAGCGCGCCGCCGATAACCGCGATTTCCACGACGCGGCGCAGGTCGCCCGTGCTGTTGGCGGTGGCAAGGGCCACGGTTTCGGCGCACAGGGTCAGGCCGTAGCTGGCGTTTTCAAAATTGGCTCCGGTGACGATGCGCCCATCATCGAGCAATAACGCCGCGCCAACGCCGTAGCGGCTATAGGGGGCGTGGGCGTTGCCAGCCGCCGCCCGTGCCGCCATCACCAGATCATCGCGGGTCATACGCCTGCTCCATTCAATACCAGCCGCCGCACGGCGCCCGTCGCACCATCGCTGTGCAGGTAGCTATTGGCCTCCCAAACGACCCACGGCCGGTTGGCGGTCGGCACTGGTGCTCGCAATTGCCGCCGCACCCACAGCGGGCGGTTGATGGCTTCTGACAATCGGTATTGCGCTTCAACTGCGGGCGACGGCGCGATGATCGCCGGTTTGCCGACATGGGTTTCGACCTGGTTGAGGAAGGTGGTGAGTTCGGACAATAATAGCGCGCGGGTCGGGCGCTGGCGGCAGCCGGGGTCATCCTCGATCATCACCGCTGTTGGCAGCGCCTGATCTTCGCGCGGCACGAGGGTGACAAATGCCGCGGCCTGTTCGCTGGCCAGACGGCACAGCGCATAATGATGGACCGCCCCGACGCGCAGGCCAGCGGCGACCGCGCGGTCATGTTCGGCAGTGAATCCGGAATTGGCGCGGTTGCCGCCGGTAACAGCGTCGATATAGGCGAATTGCGCGCCGGTGGCGGCAAGTGTCGGCCATGAAATCGGCGTGTTAACGGAGCCAACCGCGACGCCTTGCAGGGGCCAGCGGTCGCGGTCTGGTTGCCACCGGCTGAGCCAGAGCCAGCCCAAAGCAAAGAGGGTCAGGCCGAGCACCGCGAGCGTTAACGCCCAGCGCAGG
>JANOPV010000024.1:0-15484 GCA_031422035.1 Sphingomonas sp.
GAGCCAGCGCCGCAACAGGTTGTGTGATTCCAGCCGCACTGTCGCCGTCGCGATCCCGTCCAGCGGCTTGGGATAATCAGCGTAAAGCTGCTCAAGCTGAGCAATCGGCACGCGCCAGTCGGACCCGATGCGAAATCCAACCGGGCCGATCCGCACCGAAAACTGATGCCTCATGAGCCGCACACCAGACCCAGCGCGGCCAGCTCTTCCAGCCTAGCAATCAGGGTGATTCCGGCATCGTCAGCCGCGTCGGGCAGGTCGAATGTCTCTGCTAGCTGCGCATGCAACGCAGCAACAGTCTGCCCGTCCTGACCAAGCGCATCGAGGATTTCGGGCAGGGGGCTGGCGATCAAATGCGTCTGGCCGGATGCCCGATCATAAACTGCCGTCAAACTATCCAGCGGGACCGCGACCCGCCGGTCAACCAGCGCCGCTCGCCAGACCCGCGCATCGGGCATCCCAATCAGCGCGGCATCTGGATCGACGCAAAACAGGTAAAGCCATTCTGCCCCGCGCGCAGACGGCGGATATAGTTCAGATAGGCGCGGTTCTGTTCATAGCTGGTGCCGGGCAGCGACCGCCCTTGCAACGCCATTTTGACGTCCTCGCCGCGAAAGGGTCGCGACGCTGGCGGGAAAGCACCGGCGGTTCCGGGCGCAACCGTGGAGCCGTCTGCGGCAATATATTGTCCGGTGCGGGCAGGGTCGGGAATGGGAATTTCGCAGTTCAGCACCGATACCGCCGCCTGAGCAAAGGCCGGACGCACGGTAATCGCCGCCGCCACCGTTGCCGCGCCCAGCATCAACGCGCGCCGACGGTTGGCCCCATTGTCGCTTTCGACCTCAGGCTGGCCGGCCGCAGGCACGTTACTGTCGTCGTTCATTATCATTCCTCGCGAGCGCTCAAGCGATGGTAGCGCATAAATCTGGCGTTCGCCCTAACACAGGCTGTCCATGAGGCAAAAGCACGATCAACATATCCGTCTCCCCCTGATACACACGCATTAACCTTAGCTACCAAGCAACGCAGCCGCCCAAGGTTTGACAGCCCTGCCCCCTGCCCTGCTATGCACCCGCTTATATGCCCCGACGCGCGCAATCCTTGGCCCTAGGCCTGGTGGTCCTGATCCTCGGGATAGCGGTCGCCGTTGCGAGCGGCGCTTCGGTCCAAGTGGCCGCGATCTTTGCCTTGGCCGGTATCGCCGCAATCCTCGCCGCCGCCTTTGGCGATGCTGCAGAAGGCCCAACCGCAATTGCCGAGGCTGCGCCGTTACCGCCGCCAGCACCGCTGCATGCACATGCCGATTTCAGCGCGCTGATCGAGGCGTTGGGCACGCCAGTACTGCTGCTCGGCGCCGGTCGCGTAGTCGCTGCCAACCGCGCCGCACAAGGCCTCCTCGGCGATTTTATCGTCGGCGCCGATGTCCGTTCGGCCATCCGTCACCCCGGCGCGGTTGATCGTCTAACCCGCGCCAGCGACACCGCTGACGACGTGCCGATCGACCTCGTCGGGCTCGGTATGCCCGGACAACGATGGGAAATGCGGACTGTGCCGATGCCGGACGACCAGCGCCTGGTGCTCCTGTCCGACCAGACCGCGCGCGACACCATCGACCGGATGCGCGCGGACTTTGTCGCCAATGCCAGCCATGAATTGCGGACGCCGCTTGCCGCGATCCTCGGCTATGTGGAAACCCTGCTGGAGCCCGACGCAGGCAGCAATCCAGCCACGCGTGACCGGTTTCTGACGATAATCGACACAGAGGCGCGGCGGATGCAGCAACTCGTGCTCGATCTCTTGTCAATCTCCCGCATTGAGAGCGCCAAACATGATGTGCCGACGGATGCCGTGGCCATCGACAGCTTGGTCGGCAAGGTCATCGAGCAATTGCGAGCCGCAGCCGATCCCCGGGCCATGGCGATCACGCTAACGACCGAACAGGATCTGCCGCACGTCCCGGGTGACGAGGCGCAGTTGTCGCAGATGCTGCACAACATCATCACCAATGCGATGAAATATGGCAGCGATGGCACGCCGGTTACGGTCGATGTCGCGCTCAGTCGCGGCGGGCTGCTCCGCATCATCGTCCGTGATGAAGGCGACGGGATTGCGCCCGAACATTTGCCGCGCCTGACCGAGAGATTCTACCGGATCGACAGCGCCCGCAGCCGCGCGCTTGGCGGTACCGGTCTTGGCCTGGCCATCGTCCGCCATGTGGTGGAGCGCCACCGCGGCGAACTCGACATTGCCAGCGAAATCGGCCGCGGCACGGTTGTGACAGTCAGACTACCCATCCTTCAGCCAGACCCCTGATATAGTCGCCAGATGTTCGGCATGTCATCAATATGTCATCGAATTGACGCATTAGCATTCACGAGTCGAAGCTATCGACGAGGATAGGCAGCGCGGCAAAAGCCCGCTGCCGCGATGAGGGACGATAATTCATGTTCGCAATTTTGCGTATCACCGCCGTCGCGGCGGTTGCTGCCATCGGCCTGACGGCCTGCGGCGGTCAGAGTGGATCGAGCGGCGGCACCCGTGACTATATCTCGGTGGCCGGGTCGTCGACCGTTTACCCCTATGCGACCAGCGCCGCTGAGGCTTTTGCCCGCGCCAACCCCAATTTCACCCAGCCCCGCGTCGAATCGGTCGGCACCGGCGGCGGCATTGAGCGCTTCTGTGCTGGTGTCGGCGCTGCCACGCCCGACATTGCGACCGCATCGCGCCGGATGAAACCGACAGAGTTTCAGGCCTGTTCAGGCAATGGCGTGACCGACATCGTTGAACTGCGCATCGGCATTGACGGGCTCGCCATTGGCGAATCGGTCAATGGCCCGCGCCTGTCGCTGACCCGCGCCGACATCTACCGCGCGCTCGCTGCAAATCCGTTCGGCCGCCCCAACACCGCCCGCACCTGGCGCGACGTCAATCCGTCTTTGCCCGCCATCGAAATCTCGGTCTATGGGCCGCCATCCACCTCAGGCACTTATGATGCGTTCAAGGAACTCATCATGGGCCCAGGCTGTGAGAGTGATCCGGCGATGGATGCGCTGAAAGACAGTGACAAGGATGAATATGAACGCATCTGCCATACGCTGCGCGGCGCGCCTTATTATGTTGAGCAGGGTGAGAATGACAATCTGATCATCCAGCGGCTGGGCACTAATCCAAACAGCCTCGGCATCTTTGGCTATGCCTATCTCAACGGCAACCGCGCCACCATCCGCGACGTGCCGGTCGACGGCATCGAAGCCACCGCCGCCACCATTGCCGATGGCAGCTATCCCGGTTCGCGTCCGCTGTTCATCTATGTGAAGCGGCGGCACATCGGCGTCATCGCCGGGCTTCAGCAATATGTCACCGCCTTTATCGCCGCCAGCGGCCCAGGCGGCGCGCTCACCACCCGCGGCCTAATCCCGCTCGATGCTGAGGGCCATGCCGCAGCAATGCGGGCGGCAACTGAACTGCCGCTGCTGCGCGCCGAAGACCTGAACTAAACATCTCTGGCCGGGTGCGCGGGCTAGTGCCCACCGCCCGGCCATCCTGCCGAAACTGTCCAGATTTATGAAGCGGGGGCTCCTCTGTCCGGTGTGACCATCTTGCTGCTAGTGCTCGGCCTCGGCCTGGTCGGATGGGCGACCGGCCGGGCGCGCGCCACACAATTGGCGGGCCGCCAGACCGCGCGGGCGCACTCGCTCCCGACTTATCATGGCTGGCACGTCGCGCTGTGGACCATTGTCCCGGCGCTGCTGTTCCTCGCCTTTTGGGCGGCGCTGTCGCCCAGTCTGGTAATGCAGACCGTCGCTGCCGATCCTGCCGCCGCCAGCCTGCCAGCCGACCAGTTTTTCCGCGATTCAATCCTCGCCGAAGCCCGCGCGCTAGCCACTGGCGCCACCGCACAGGCGTTTAACCCACAGGCCGCGGCGCTCGCTGGACCGTTCCAGGCCGCTATCGCGCGCTATTCGATCATCGGCATCATCGTGGCCATCCTCCTCGCCTTTGCCGGCGGAGCCTTTGCCTTCACCCGCGTCCGTCCTGATTTCCGCGCCCGGACGAGGGTCGAACGCGCGACGATGCTGGCGCTGCTCGCCGCGTCGTTGGTCGCTATCCTGACCACCGTCGGCATCGTGTTCAGCCTGTTGTTTGAATCGGTCCGCTTCTTTTCGCTCGTCTCCCCGATTGAGTTCCTCTCCGGCCTCAACTGGCAACCCGTAAACGGCGATCCGGTCCCCGACACCTTCGGTGCAATCCCGCTCTTTTGGGGCACCATCCTGATCGGCGCGATCATCGCCATGCTGGTGGCAATCCCGCTGGGGCTAATGACCGCGATCTACTTGACGCAATATGCCCATCAACGTGTCCGCACTTGGCTGAAACCAACCATCGAAATTCTCGCCGGGGTGCCAACGGTCGTTTACGGCTATTTCGCCGCGCTGACCGTCGGGCCATTTCTGCGCGATGTCGCCGTCGCCATCGGCATCCCCGGTGCCAGCTCAGCCTCGGCTCTCGCCGCTGGTGTCGTCATGGGCATCATGATCATCCCGCTGGTCTCGTCGATGGCGGATGACAGCATCGCCGCTGTTCCTGGTGCCATGCGTGATGGCAGCCTGGCGCTTGGCGCGACCCCGTCCGAGACCATCAAGCAAGTGCTTATTCCCGCCGCGCTGCCTGGCGTGATGGGCGGCGTCCTGCTCGCGGTCAGCCGGGCGATTGGTGAAACCATGATCGTCGTGATGGCCGCCGGGCAATCGGCGAACCTCACCGCCAATCCGCTGGCCAGCGTCACCACAGTGACGGTCCAGATTGTCAAGCTGATGACCGGCGATCAGGAGTTTAACAGCGCCAAAACGCTCGCGGCGTTCGCGCTCGGCCTGGTCCTGTTCATCGTTACGCTGCTGCTCAACATTGCGGCGCTCAGGATCGTCAAACGCTATCGGGAAAGCTATGAATAGCGCTGCCATCCCAACCAGCATGAGCGACCGCGCCGCCTTTTGGTCGAGTGATGTCATGGTGGCCCGGGTGCGCCGCCGCTATGTCGCAGAGCGACGGTTCAAATATGTCGGGCTCGGCGCGGTGCTGCTGTCGGTCGCCTTCCTCGCCTTCCTGCTGTTCACGATGGCAGCGGCCGGGCTTTCGGGCTTTCGTGAAACCCGCATCACCCTGCCGATTGATCTCCAGGAAAGCGTGATCGGCATCGACGCCAATCGCCTGGCGCAGGATGATGGCCGGCAAGCGCTGTTGCAAGCCGACCTAACCAACGTCATCGGCCTCGCTGCCACCCGCGCCTTTGGCCCCGGGTCCGAAGCATGGTTCGGCGAAGCGGCGGAAAGCGCGCTGATCGACGCCATCCTGGCCGACCCTACCTTGCTTCAGGGCCGCCACGATTTTGACCTGCCCGCCGCATCAGCCATCGACACCGCCGCCAAAGGCAATGGCGATGCGGTATCCGAGCAAGCAGTGTCGAGACTCGAACGCGCCGGCGCGCTCACCAGCGGATTTGCCGCCAGCTTCCTCACAGCGTCGGACGCCACCGACCCGACCGTCGCTGGCATCTGGGGCGCGCTCAAGGGGTCGCTGCTGACCATGCTGGTCACGCTCTCGCTGGCCTTTCCGATTGGTGTGCTAGCGGCCGTTTATCTCGAAGAATATGCGCCGAAGAACCGCTGGACCGACATGATCGAAGTGTCGATTAACAACCTTGCGGCAGTGCCATCGATCATCTTTGGCCTCCTTGCGCTGGCCTTGTTCATCAATTTCGTCGGCCTGTGTCAGGGCAGTCCGCTGGTCGGCGGCCTCACCCTCGCCCTCATGACCATGCCAGTCATCGTCATCGCCAGCCGCAACGCGATCAAGGCGGTGCCGCCGTCAATCCGCGATGCCGCGCTCGGCATCGGCGCATCCAAGGTGCAGATGGTGTTCCACCACGTCCTGCCACTCGCGCTGCCCGGCATCCTGACCGGCACGATCATCGGCACCGCCCGTGCATTGGGCGAGACCGCGCCACTGCTGCTCATCGGGATGCGCGCGTTTATTGGTGACGCGCCCGACGGGCTATGCTCCCCCGCCA
This sequence comes from Sphingomonas sp., assembly GCA_031422035.1. Lineage (GTDB taxonomy): Bacteria > Pseudomonadota > Alphaproteobacteria > Sphingomonadales > Sphingomonadaceae > Sphingopyxis. The sequence continues at coordinate 6,068 of JANOPV010000024.1, forward strand.
CCGTTCTGCCGATGCAGATCTATTTGTGGTCAGACGAGGTGGATCGCGGCTTTGTCGAAAACACCTCAGCGGCGATCATCGTCCTGTTGATCGTCCTGCTGTCGCTCAACGCCGTCGCAATTTTCCTTCGCAACCGTTTTGAAAAGCGCTGGTAGAGACATGACTGAAACAACCACTAAGCCCCGCCAGCCCAAGATGACGGCGCGCGACGTCAGCGTTTTTTATGGCGATAAACAGGCGATCAACAACGTCTCCATCGACGTGTTCCAAGAGGATGTGACGGCATTTATCGGACCTTCAGGATGCGGAAAGTCGACGTTCCTGCGCTCGTTCAACCGGATGAACGACACCGTCGCCAGCGCGAAAGTCACCGGCGACATCCGCCTCGATGGGGAGGATATCTACGCGGCCTCGATGGACGTGGTCCAGCTGCGCGCGCGGGTGGGCATGGTGTTCCAGAAACCCAACCCCTTCCCTAAATCCATCTTCGACAATGTTGCTTATGGCCCCAAAATCCACGGCCTTGCGACTAGCAAGAGCGAGCTGGAGGGGATTGTCGAAAAGGCGCTGACTCGGGCTGGCTTGTGGGGTGAGGTAAAGGATCGCCTGACCGACAGCGGCACGGCCTTGTCCGGCGGCCAGCAACAGCGGCTATGCATCGCCCGCGCCATTGCTGTCGATCCCGAAGTCATCCTGATGGACGAGCCGTGCTCGGCGCTCGACCCGATTGCGACTGCCAAGATCGAGGAGCTTATCCACGAACTGCGCGGTCGCTATGCCATGGTCATCGTCACCCACAATATGCAGCAGGCGGCCCGCGTGTCGCAGCGCACGGCATTTTTCCACCTTGGCACGATCGTGGAATATGGGGCGACGACCGACATCTTCACCAACCCGCGCGAGACGCGGACCAAAGATTACATCACCGGCCGCTACGGCTGAGCAGGACACAGACCATGGACCATACAGTCAAAGCGTTCGACGATGATCTCAACCGGCTGCGCGGGCTTGTCTCGGAAATGGGCGCGCGCGCTGAACATGCCGTCATGCGCGCCATCGCCGCGCTCGATCAGGGGGATTTGGAGGCCGCGCAGCAAGTGGTCGCCGAAGACAAGCTGATCGATGAGCTGGAGGCCGAGATTGAGCGGCTGGTCGTTCAGACTATCGCCCTGCGCGCGCCGATGGCGGACGATCTGCGGGCAATGATCGCGGCGCTCAAAATCGCCGCCGTCCTTGAGCGCATCGGCGACTATGGCAAGAGCATTGCCAAGCGCGTGCCGCTGTTGACCCAACGCACCATCCGTTCGATCCCGCTGCTGAAATCGATGGCGACTATGGCCACAGACATTCTGCGCGACGTGATGAAAGCCTATGCTGCGCAAGACCCGGTGCTCGCCGAATCCGCCGCCGCCCGCGACAAGGGCGTCGACGATTTCTATAATGGCGTGTTCCGCGCCCTCATCGCCCACATGCTCGAAAATCCGCATGTCATCAGCGAATGCGCGCATCTTTTGTTCATCGCCAAAAACATCGAGCGCATCGGCGACCACGCCACCAACGTCGCCGAAATGGTCTATTATGCCGCAACCGGACAACAGATGGAGGAGCGCGAAAAGGGCGCCGATCTGACTGACCGGGAAAGGGCGGAGTAACCGCGATGCCCGCACCCGACATGCTGCTGGTCGAAGACGATGTGGCACTGGCGGAATTGCTGGTCTGGCATTTTGAGCGCGAAGGCTATGCCGTGCGCCACACCCCCGATGGCGAAGAGGCGCTGGTCCTCGCTGAGGAACGCACGCCGGACATCGTCCTGCTGGACTGGATGGTCGACAATCTGGCAGGCATCGAAGTGTGCCGCCGCCTGCGCCGGGCCGACGCCACCGCCAACGTGCCGATCATCATGCTCACGGCGCGCGGTGAGGAGGAGGACCGGGTGCGCGGCCTGACCACTGGTGCAGACGATTATGTGACGAAGCCCTTTTCCCCGCGCGAACTCATCGCTCGGGTCACCGCCGTGCTCCGCCGCGTGCGGCCCGCTTTGGCGGGGCAAGCGCTGTCCTATGCCGACATCGACATGGACATCGTCGCCCACAAAGTGAAGCGCGGCGGTAAATCCATCGCGCTCGGCCCAACGGAGTTTCGCCTGCTGCGCCATTTCCTCGAACATCCCGGCTGGGTGTTCTCGCGCGAGCGGCTGCTCGACGCGGTCTGGGGGCACGATACCGACATTGAACTGCGCACGGTCGATGTCCACATCCGCCGCCTGCGCAAGGCGATCAATGTCGAAGGCGCAGCAGACATTGTCCGCACGGTGCGCTCAGCTGGCTATTCGCTCGACAGCGACGGCGCTGGCTAACTGTCAGAAATTGATCTGGAACCGGGTGCCGATGGCGTTGACGCGGTAATTGCGAGATCCCGAAATTGCGATGGCGGCATTCTGATAGTCCAGTCGCGCATAGTTGAGCATCAGCCGCACTTGCGCCACCGGCCACCAGATCAGCGACGCCTGATAGCCATCCTGTGTGCCCCCCGTCACCCCACTATCGGTCAGGTCCAGCCGGTCATAGCGGACATTGACTTGCAACGCCCCGATCCCGCCGCTGGTGATCGGGCGGCGCGGCGCGACGCTGCGGAAAATCCCGCCCCGCAATGTCCGCCTGTCGTTGGTCAGGAACAATCCAGTCTCCGCTGCAATCCCAAAAAATGTCGGATTAGCGGCACCGGCGCTTATCTGGTCAAGCCGCTGCCAATGGCTCTCCACCTGCCCGTGCCAGCGTCCCGCTTGGGCCGCGGCTTCGACGCCCCAACTCGTTTCGCTTTCGGCCAGCAACAGCGGCGTCGCGACAAATCGTGTGCTGACCGAATGAATAAATGCTCGCTGGCGATAGCGGATCAACCGCCCATCATCGCCGTAACTGCGCCAGCTGCCATGTGCGCCCAGATGAAGCTGAACGCCGCCCAGCGTTGGCATGATCGCAACCCGGCCGTTCACCCCCCACGCATCGGTAACCCCGTCATTGATGTTCAACAGATTCTCACGTGAGACACCCGCCTGCACCAGCACCGGTCCGGCAGCATATTCCGCTTGCACGCCCATCCGCCGTTCAAATCCGAACGCATCGGTAAACGCGGCGCGCTCCACAAAGCTGATGTCGTTGGAACTGGTCAATTCCTCCAGCGACTGCGCAATATTCTGTTGCCCGACAGTGACGGTAATCGGCCCGCTCTTATAGCGTATCCAGGCATCGACGACCTCCACGACATCGCCACTGAAATCGCCCTCAACGCGATATGAAAAATCACCTGGCATATCGCCGTCAACGCCAAAGCGCAGGCGTCGCAGTTCAACCCCGGGTCCGGCAGTGCGCGCCGACCCACCGGGCGGACCAGACAGGTCGCCATAGTCAAGGTGGAGACGACCGCGTGGTTTGACCGTCCAACCGCCGCCAAGGTCGACGGTCGGCACGCCGCGCATTCCAGTTGTTGGGCCGGAAGGAGCGGGTGCGGGTGCTGGAGCGGGCGCTGGAGTGGCCAGCCCGCTGGCTTGCGCGGCGCCTGCCGTCGCTTGGATAGCGGCACCACCGCACAGCATCGCACCCAGCAAAATCCGACTGGCGGAGGATAGGAAATGGATCATGGCAGCAACTTTCGGCCAGGCACCGCACCATCATCATGACGATGCAGTGACGCTAACGTGACATCATAATGACGCCCATGCTGCTTTTTTGTTGCTGAATAATGACATATCAACGTCACTTAAATGACAGTAGCTTGGACGACGGTATCAGGCTTGCACCTTTCGCACATGGCATTATGGCATCTCCTTTACGTTAACGTAAGTTCAGAGGATGCCGCACATGACTATCTCCTTCACCGATCGGGTTGCCATTGTCACCGGCGCTGGTGGCGGCATTGGCCGCGAATATGCACTTGAACTGGCGCGTCGCGGCGCGAAAGTCGTCGTCAATGATCTTGGCGGATCGCGCGACGGCACCGGCACCAGCGACGCCGCGCTCAAGGTCGTCGAGGAAATCACCGCAGCGGGCGGCATCGCAATGGCCAATGGCGGCAGCGTCACCGAATATGAGCAGATGGCCGAAATGGTCGCCCGCGCGAAAGAGGCGTGGGGTGGGGTTCACATCCTCATCAACAATGCCGGCATTCTGCGCGACAAGAGCTTTGCCAAGATGGCGCCCGCCGATTTTGAGCTCGTCATCAAAGTCCACCTGATCGGCAGCGCCTTTGCCACCAAGGCAGTGTGGGACACGATGCGCGAACAAAATTACGGCCGCGTCCTGATGACCGCCTCCTCAACCGGGCTTTACGGCAATTTCGGCCAGGCCAATTACGGTGCCGCCAAACTCGGCCTGGTCGGCCTGACCAAGACCCTCGCCATCGAAGGCGCGAAAAACAACATCAAGGTCAACGCCATCTCCCCCGTCGCTGGCACCCGGATGACCGAAGACCTGATGCCCGAAGCCGCGCTGAAACTGTTCGACCCCGCCCTGATCGCCCCCGCGTCGCTCTATCTGGTCAGCGAAGACGCGCCATCGAACGTCATCCTCGGCGCAGGGGCTGGCGTCGTCCACGCCGCCAACGTCACCATGACCCCCGGCGTCCTGCTCGGCGCCGACGACCGCAACCCCGAAGGCGTCGCCGCCCACTTCGCCGAAATCACCGACCGCACCGGCGAAACAGTGCCACAAACCGGCGCAGAGCAATCGATGAATGTGATGCGCCTGTTGCAGGGGGGGTGAGGCATATTCAGTCGGGGTCGCGGTTATAGTGAAAGGCCGTAACGATGGCGCATGACGACGACATCTTATTGCGGCGGCACCGCTATTTCGTTTGCTATTCAGCGCTGTCCGCCGGAATGGCCGTTCTGGCGGCTGGTGCGCAATATGTTTCGATAACCGCTCTCCCGCTGACGAGTGCGATGCAGCCGTGGATCGTCTGGTTGGCTGGTGAGGATTTTTTCCTGCTCAGCTCGATCATTCTGTTCGCATCGCAAATAAGTTTTCTGTTCTGGCTCGCCCGCTCGGTCGCCATCTTGCGCGGGACCGGCGCTCCGGCGATGACATTCACTCCCCGGGCTGCGGTGATCTGGTGCCTCGTCCCTATCGTCAACTTGGTGGCGCAATTTTTTGTGCTGCGGGCGATATGGCGGGCGACAATGCGAACATCTGCCGCGGCACCCGCGCTCGTGTCGGCATGGGCCGCAAGCTGCCTCACGCCATTGGTGGCGGTGTTGCCCAGCCTCCTATCCGGCGACGTTCCGATCACCCAACTGCACTATGAAGCGCTTGCCAACGTTTTTCAGGCGCTGTCACTGGTCATCCAGATCATACTCGTTGTCCGGCTGACCCGCGCGCAGGCCGATGTTAAAAATCTGGTCGATACGTTCGCCTGAGCGCCCGCGCTTCACGATGCGAAGTGCTGTATTGCATCACTGATACAGTTATGCTATCCCCTCCCCACGGGCAAGCCCACAGGGGAGAATGAGCATGTATAGCGAGAGTGAATTATCGGCGGCGGTGGCCGCAGGGGCCATCCCGGAAAGCGCGGCGGATGCGCTGCGACAGCATGTCGCGTCGTTGCGCGCGCTGCCTCAGGCCGATGAAGAGCATTTCCGGCTGGTCACCAGCTTCAACGATATTTTCGTCAGCATCGCCGCCATCATCCTGCTGGTCGCGGTGTCGTGGATTGGCGGCGCGGTGCATCCGGCGGTCGCTGGTGTTGCGGTGGCGCTCAGCGCTTGGGGCCTTGCCGAATTCTTCACCCGTAGACGGCGCATGGCACTGCCCAGCATCCTGCTCCTGCTCGCCTTCGTCGCCGGGGTGATCGCCACCGGCATCGGCTTTATCGACAGTGAGATGCAGTGGCTGGTCAACGGCAATGACCGGATGTCGGCCATTGTCGGTGCCGCCATCGCCGCCAGCGGCGCGATTGCCGCCTGGTTCCATTGGCGGCGCTTCATGGTGCCGATCACGGTTGCCGCTGGCACTGCTGCGGTTGCCGCGACCATCGTCGGGCTGATCCTCGCCGCTATCGGTCCGGACGTGATCGACACTAATATCGTCCTCGCCCTCGTCTTGACCGCTGGCGTCGGCGTGTTCGCCCTCGCCATGAATTGGGACCGCAGCGATACCGCCCGTCAAACCCGGCGCAGCGACGTCGCCTTTTGGCTCCATCTGCTCGCCGCGCCAATGATCGCCCACCCGTTGTTCGCCTTGCTCGGCGTGACCCAGGGCGACAGCATCGGGGCTGGTGCCGCCATTGGCGTCGTCGCGCTCTATCTGGGCTTTGGCGTCGTCGCGCTGGCCATTGACCGGCGCGCGTTGCTCGTCTCGGCACTCGCCTATGTGCTTTACGCGATGACGCAGCTGTTCCGGGAATTCGGCGCGGTTGAGCTCAACACGGCCCTGACCGCGCTGGTCATCGGGGCATCGCTGCTGCTGCTATCCGCCTTCTGGCAGGGGGCACGCCGCCAGGTGCTGAACATCCTGCCGGCCGGACTACGCACTATTGTCCCCGCACCCATGTTGGTCAGCCACAGCGGCTAGCATTGCCAACTGTCACCAAGTTGAGGCGTCGCCATATCGGCGGCGCCTCTTTTGGTACTTTAACTATCAACCAGCTTCAGCAAACGCCGCTCAACCGGGGCGAGCACGCCTGCCAGGTCATGGCCGCGCTTGAGCACCGCTCCGCCTTCGCCGATCAGCACCCACATCCCCTGCCGTTGCCGCAGCGATGGCCATTTTTCGATCCGCACCTCGGGCCGCTCCGATGTCCGGCGAAACGCGCAGAAGCTCGCAAACTCGCGCTCGAAATTCATCGCATAATCGCGCCACTGGCCCGCCGCGACCATCCGCCCATAGAGGTCAAGGATGCGGGACAGTTCGGCGCGCTCAAATCCCGTCTGCCCAGCGATGGACCTGGGAAAGGGCATGATGACAGCCAAGCGCGCCTAGGCCCGGTCGCGCTTGGCGACGAGCGGCTCGGCAGCACCAGCATCAGCGCCTTTCGCCGCATCCCGCTCGGTCATCAGCGTTGCGATCCGCCCCTGCATCTCCAGCAGCTGGCATTGCAGCAATTCCAGTTTCTGGGTCGCAGGATCGAACGCATCACAGCATGGCGTGCCATAGGGGGTGAATTCGCGCGCATATTCGACTGCATCGACCAGCATCGGTTTGGCCGGGATGCCGACCATGACCGCGCCATCCGGCACGTCGCGGGTGACCACTGCATTGGCCCCGATCCGCGCCCGGGTGCCGACGGTAATCGGCCCCAATATCTGCGCGCCAGAACCGATGATGACGCCGCAAGCCAGCGTCGGGTGGCGCTTGCCCGGCACGCCATTGGCCGGATTGGTCCCGCCCAATGTCACGCACTGATAAATGGTAACATTGTCGCCAATCTCAGCGGTTTCGCCGATGACGGTAAAGCCATGGTCGATGAACAGATGGCGGCCGATCTTCGCGCCCGGGTGAATGTCGATGGCGGTGAACCAACGCGACAAATGATTCACCAACCGCGCGAGAAAAAACAGGTCGGCGACGAACAGCCAATGCGCCACCCGGTGCAGGCCAACCGCCCACAGCCCTGGGTAGAGCAAGATTTCCCAACGACTACGCGGGGCGGGATCACGTGCTTTGATCGAATCGAGATAGGCGACGAGCGAGTTCAGCATCATGAAATCCCTTAAAGGCCGTTCGACCAATAACATCGGGCGATGGGTGGCAATTGACAACCGTTTGACCGATAGACAATTTCAATCAAACTCGAATCATTGATCGCTGGAACAGATCAACATGCAAACCTATCTGCCCACCTTGAAACAGCTGCAATATCTGGTCGCGTTGCACGAACATGGCCATTTCGGTCGGGCTGCTGCGGGATGCTTCGTGACCCAATCCACCTTGTCTTCGGGCATCCGCGAACTCGAATCGTTGCTTGGCCTGATGCTGGTTGAGCGCACCCGGCGGGTGGTCCGCTTTACCCCGCTGGGCGAACGGATCACCGCCAAGGCGCACCGCGTGCTGCGGGAGGCAGAGGAGCTGGCGGGGCTTGCCGCCGCGGCCGCCGCGCCGCTGTCAGGCGAGCTGCGGATGAGCGTCATCCCGACCATCGCGCCGTTCCTGTTGCCGACCCTGCTACCCCGGCTGCGCGACGAAAAGCCCGAGCTCCAGCTCTATCTGCGTGAAGAACCCAGCGCCGCCGCCTGCGACAGCCTCCATCATGGTCAGGTCGATTGCGTGCTCCTCGCGCTCCCTTATGCCTGCGGCGATATTGAGGCTGAACCGCTGTTCGAGGACCGTCTGGTCGTCGCCCTGCCCGGCCCCGAAGCTGCTGGCTACCCCGCCCTCATCCCGCCCGAGGCGCTCAATCCGGATCGTCTGCTGTTGATGGAGGACGGCCATTGCCTGAAAGACCATGCCCTTTCAGTCTGCAACCGGCCTGAATTGCGAGCCAATGCGCGGATGATGGGGACGTCGCTGCACACGCTGGTGCAGATGGTCGACAATGGCCTCGGCATCACCTTGTTACCGCAGATGGCGCTGGATGCTGGCATCTTGGACCGCACCCAGATTGCGACCCGAGCCATCGCTGCCCCGCATGACAGCCGCACCATTGCGCTGGTCTGGCGCACCAACAGCCCGCGCGCTGCGGAATTTCACATGCTGGCCGCGATCATGCGGACGCATATGCAACGCTGAGTCAGCTTGCGGCACTGACGCACGCGCTCAATCCATATGCTTCAGACCGACCCTGAGATAATCCCAGCCGGTGATCAGCGTCAGCACAGCGGCGGCCCACAGGCTGACCACGCCCACCTGCTTGATGAAGCCAAACTCGGGGAACCCGCCAGCCAGAATGAGTGCGCCAAAGGCCACTATCTGCAGCGCAGTTTTCCATTTGGCGAGCTGACTGACCGGCATCGACACCGACAATCCAGCCAAAAATTCGCGCAGACCCGACACCGCGATCTCGCGTAACAGGATCACCAGCGCCGGAATCAGGTGGATGCCGATGATCGACGCCGCTTCATGCCTGGTCCCCACCAACATCAGGATGACCGCCGCGATCATGATCTTGTCGGCAATTGGATCGAGGAAAATCCCCAATTTGGAGACGGTCCCTTGCGCGCGCGCAACATAGCCGTCGAAATAGTCGGTCAGGCCCATCAGGCAGTAGAGCGCGAACGCGGCGAGCCAGCCGGGCTCCCACCCCGGTCGCCACATCAGCGCCACCAGCACGGGCACCGCGAAAATGCGCGACATGGTCAGGATGTTGGCAAGGCTGTACACAGGTCCGTTCCGATCACAAAGACTATACAGTCCGTGTAGACGCTCTGTCCCAGCCGCTGCAACCACCGCGTCGCATTTGACCGTTATCGTCTGCCCGCATAGAGCTTTA
>JANOPV010000025.1:0-6815 GCA_031422035.1 Sphingomonas sp.
GTCGTCCAGCCGCGTGACTGGCGCCGCGCCGCGCACCGCTGTGCCGACGCCATTTATTCGCGGCTGACCGGCGAAGCGCCGTTCTTTGACAGCCGTATCGCCTATATCGCTGAAACCGGGCCAAAGGACGACCGGACCAAGCGGCTAGCGATCATGGATTCGGATGGGGCCAACCACCGCTTCATCACCAATGGCCAGGCGCTGGCGTTTTCCCCGCGTTTCTCGCCGGATTACAGCCGCATTGCCTATGTGAGTTATCTCAACAATCGCGTCCGGGTGTTCGTCTATGATGTTGGCGCAGGCACCCAGCGCGCGGTGTTTGAAAGCGCGAACACCACATTCGCCCCGCGCTGGTCGCCCGATGGCCGCTTCATCCTGTTTTCGATGGCAGTGGCGGGCAATACCGACATTTATCGCATCCCGGCAGAGGGCGGCACCCCGCGACGGCTGACAGATCACCCCGGCATCGATGTCGGTGGCAGCTTTTCGCCCGACGGCAACCGCATCGTGTTTGAAAGCGACCGGTCGGGCGGGCAACAGCTCTATATCATGAACGCCGATGGCTCGGGCGCGGCGCGGATCAGCTTTGGCGGCGGGCGCTATGCAACGCCTGAATGGTCGCCGCGCGGAGACCTCATCGCGTTCACTCGCCTTTCCGGTAATTTCCGGATTGGCGTGATGACGCCAAGCGGCGGCAGCGAACGGTTGCTGACCGATGACTGGCAGGATGAGGGACCGACCTTTGCGCCCAATGGCCGGGTTATCCAGTTTTTCCGGACGACGCAGGGGCGGAACGGCACGTCGCGCATTTATCAGGTCGATTTGACCGGGGTAAACCTGCGCCGCATCCCGACCCCGGTAGACGGGTCCGATCCAGCTTGGGGACCAATTTTGCCCTGATGTGCTGACACTATTAGAAGCCTGCAAGGAGAAGCGATCATGCGTACCGCCCTACATCTCGCCCTGACCGTGGCCCTGGTTGCTACCGTTGGCGCGTGCAGCCGCCGTGCACCGCAGGAACTGCCGCCCGCGCCGATCAACGACAATGGTGGCGAGGGCAGCAGCGGTGGTGGCGCGGCCGGTGTTGTGGTGCCCGGCAGTCAGGCCGATTTCGACGCCAGCATCGCCGCCGACCGCGTGTTCTTTGACACCGACGCCTATAATATTGACGGCGCCGACCGGGCGACATTGGACAGTCAGGCCACCTGGCTGCGCCGTTACCCCAACGTCCGGGTGCTCGTCGAAGGCCATGCCGATGAACGCGGCACTCGCGATTACAATCTTGCGCTGGGCCAGCGCCGGGCAGAGGCCGCGCGCAATTATCTGGTGTCCATCGGCATCGATGGCGGGCGCGTGAACGTGATCAGCTATGGCAAGGAACGCCCCGAAGCGACCGGTTCCGACGAGCAAAGCTATGCGCAAAACCGCCGTGCGGTAACAATAACGGTGCAGTAGCGGGTCGACGTTCCTCAGCCGCCCGGCGGACGACCCGCGATGTCGTCGTCCGCCCGCTTGGCCCGGTACATGTCCGAATCAGCGCGGCCGAGCAGGTCTTCGGCGGTATCGCGTGGATCGATGATGGCCATGCCGAACGCCGCGCTAAGCACCAGCGCCTCACCTTCTGCCACACAATCGGCAACACTGAGCGCACGGCGTAGCGACGCCATTTTGGCGCGTGCGGCGCTGGCATCGACATGGTCGATCAACAGGGCAAACTCGTCCCCGCCGATCCGGGCGACAACGTCGCTTTCGCGTGTTTCGGCGCGCAAGCAATTGGCGATGGTGATCAAGACCCGGTCACCGGCGACATGGCCGAGCCGGTCGTTGATCGCCTTTAGTCCGTCAACATCGACATAGAGGATCGCCACGCGCTCCTTATACCGGGCGACCCGCGCGATCCGCTGGTGCAGCGCGGTCAGAAAATAGCGCCGGTTGAACAGGCTGGTCAGCACATCGCGCTGGGCGGCATGCTCCATTTCGCTCAACGCCAGCGTCAGTTCCTGATTGGCGGCGCGCAGCTGCTCAACCTCGGCGCGCAGCGCTTCGACGGCCGGTTCATCGGCACCTTCGGCGATTGATAGGCGCCGCGAGGAAGAACGCGCAGTCATTGGCTGGCAATGCCCTTACAACTTTGGTGGCTCCGCTATAGCATAGGATGGTTAATCAAACTTGCGTGGCCAAATTGCCGCTTTCGCCGATTGCCGGGGACGGAGCATCGCGGTATCGCCACCAAAGGTGGTCACATCGCATCGCCGTTTAGCCGTGGGGGTCATATGTCTCAGCGCCCAGTCGCCATCGTCATGGGAAGCCAGTCCGACTGGACGGCCATGCGCCATGCCGCAGAGACGCTGGAGGCGCTGGGTATCGGCCACGACACCAGGATCGTTTCGGCGCACCGCACTCCCGCGCGGCTGGTGGCCTTTGCCGAAGGTGCGGTCGACGCAGGATTTCGCGTTATCATCGCCGGCGCGGGCGGCGCTGCGCATCTGCCAGGCATGGTCGCGGCGATGACCCGAGTGCCGGTGCTGGGCGTGCCGGTGCAATCAGCCGCGCTCAACGGCATGGATTCGCTTTTGTCGATGGTCCAGATGCCCGCCGGTATCCCCGTTGGCACGCTGCCATTGGCAAGGCAGGCGCGATCAACGCCGCGCTGCTGGCGGCGGCGATCTTGGCCGGAACTGACGCTGCGCTGGCTGCACGGCTCGACGCGTGGCGCGCGGCTCAGAGCGACGCGGTGGCCGCCACACCCAGCGACACGCCCGCTGCATGACACCGCTGCCGCCGGGATCAATTATCGGGATACTCGGCGGCGGCCAGCTGGGCCGGATGCTCGCAATGGCTGCGGCACGGCTAGGCTATCAGGTGGCGATTTATGATCCTGAAGAGACGAGCATTGCCGCAGAGGTTGCGGCAGAACATTACCCAGCAAGTTGGCACGAGCCCCACGCACTCGACTCGTTCGGGCGCCATGTTGATGCTGCGACTTTTGAGTGGGAAAATGTGCCGCTAGAAGCAGTTCGCCTTGTTGAAGCCACGGGTGTGTCGTTCCGTCCCCGAGCGGACTGTCTTGAAGTCGCCCAGGACCGACTGAAGGAAAAGGCGTTTGCAGCATCGATGGGCTTGATGGTGCCGCTCCATGCTGAGGTAATTGATGCGGCCACTTTGGCGGCAGGGGTGGAGCGCGTAGGCACGCCCGCCATCCTCAAGACCGCGACCGAGGGCTATGACGGGAAGGGGCAGGCGCGGATCGCCACCGCAGCCGATGCCACCGCCGCCTGGGCCGCGATCGGCGAGCAGCGCGCCATCCTCGAAGCGCAGATCAGCTTCTTAGGCGAATTCTCCGTCATTGTCGTGCGTAGCCAAGATGGCGAAGTGCGCCATTGGGATGTGCCGGAAAATGTCCATATCGGCGGCATATTGAGCGAAAGCCGGGTGCCTGCGCCGGTCGCCTGGGCAGAGCAGATCGCGCTGGCGACTGCGCAAGCCGCGACGCTGGCGACCGCGCTCGACTATGTCGGGGTGATGGCGGTGGAGTTTTTCGCCACCACCGCTGGCCCCGTGTTCAACGAAATCGCGCCGCGCGTGCACAATAGCGGCCACTGGACTATCGACGGCGCAGTGACCTGTCAGTTTGAGAATCATATCCGCGCGATTTGCGGCCTGCCATTGGGGGATACGGCGACACGGGCGACCCCGGTGGTGATGCGCAACCTGATTGGTGACGATGCCAATAATTGGGCGACCCTGCTCGCCGACCCTGCGTGCAAACTGCATTTCTATGGCAAGGGCGCGCCGCGTCCCGGCCGCAAAATGGGCCACGCCACCTGGGTTGGAGCAACGCCCGTATGATCCACCCGGAAATCATCCTGATCCTGGCGCGCGCAAGCAACGGCGTCATCGGTAATGGCGGCACTATCCCGTGGCGGTTGCCCGCCGACCTGCGCCGGTTTAAGCGGCTGACCATGGGTTGCCCGATGATCATGGGGCGCAAGACGTTCGACAGCCTGCCGGGCTTGCTCGAAGGGCGGCGGCATATCGTCCTGACCCGCAACCGCGACTGGGCTGAGGATGGCGCGGAGGTCGCACACACTGTTGAAGCAGCCCTGAAACTCGCCAACGCGCCGCATGTCATGGTGATCGGCGGCGCTGAAATCTACGCGGCGTTTCTGCCGGTGGCCGACCGCATCGAACTGACAGAGGTCGAGGGCGCGCCCACTGGCGACGCCCGCATCGATTATCCCGCCGCCGCTGCGTGGGATGAAGTCGCGCGGGAAGCCCATCCCGCCAGCGATAACCGCCCGGCCTTTGCCTTTGTCACGTTGAAACGGAGGGCGACATGAAGCGTTTTCTCGCGGGCTTCGCGATCCTGTTGATCGGCACCGTCATCGCCTTCTTCGCCTTTGCTCCTGGCATCATCGAAGGGTCGATGAACACGCTGTCCGGCCACAACGTCGTGGTAAGTGCAGAGGCGCGGGCGCTGCACCAGCGTCTGACCATCGCTGATCTGCATAGCGACACCCTGATGTGGGCGCGTGATCCGCTGGTGCGGTCTGACCGCGGCCATGTCGACCTGCCCCGGCTGGAGGCTGGCAATGTCGCGCTCCAGGTGTTGTCGTCGGTCAGCAAAACCCCACGTAACCAAAATTATGACGCCAATGGCGCTGACAGCGACAACATCACCGCGCTGACCGTCGCGCAGCTACAACCGCCGCGCACCTGGACCTCGCTCCTGCAACGCTCGCTCTATCATGCCGAGCGATTGGCGGCGGCAGAGGCCGAATCCGACGGGCGGTTGACCCAGATCCGCACGCGCGCCGATCTCGAAGGACTGATCGCCGCCCGGACGCAGCGGCGGCGGATAACCGGTGGGTTGCTGAGTATTGAGGGGCTGCAAAATCTGGAGGGGCGACAGGCCAATCTGGCGCGGCTGTTCAACGCCGGGTTCCGCATGGCTAGTCTCACCCATTTCTTTGACAATGAACTGGCAGGATCAATGCACGGCCTGCGCAAGGGCGGACTGACCCCGCTTGGACGGCGCGTGGTGCGTGAGATGGAGCAGCGCGGGATGGTCATCGACATCGCCCATTGTAGCCACGCCTGCGTCGCCGAAATTCTGGCGATGGCGACCCGCCCGGTCGTCTCCAGCCATGGCGGGGTGCAGGCGACCTGCAACGTCAACCGCAACCTGACCGATGAAGAGATTCGCGGCGTCGCTCGCACCGGCGGCGTGGTCGGTATCGGCTATTGGGATGCAGCGATCTGTTCTAGCGACCCACGCGCCATCGTCCGCGCGATGGTCCATGTCCGCGATCTGGTCGGCATCGACCATGTCGGGCTGGGCTCCGATTTTGACGGCGCTACAACGGTGCCGTTCGACACCAGCGAAATGGCAGTGCTCACCCAATTACTGATGGCGGCGAACTTCACCGCGGACGACATCGCCAAGATCATGGGCGGCAATGTCCTGCGCGTGTTGGGCCAGGTGCTGCCTGCGGGCTGAGCATGACGATAGACCGGCTTCATTCCAGCGATACGATTCCCGCGCACCTGCGCGGCGGCATCATCGCGCTCGGTAATTTTGATGGCTTTCATCGCGGGCATCAGGCGGTGGTGGGCCGGGCAGCGGAAATCGCCCGTGCGGCTGGCGTGCCCGCTATCGTCGCGACGTTCGACCCTCATCCGGTCCGCCATTTCAAACCCGACATCCCGCCGTTTCGGCTGACCACCCTCGATCAGCGGCAGCGCCTGTTTGCACAGGCCGGGGCCGCGGCAATGCTGGTGCTCCATTTTGACGCCGCCATGGCCGCGACCAGCGCCGACGCGTTTATCGACCAGATGCTGGTCGACCGTTTTGGCGCAGCGGGCATCGTCACCGGCAGCGATTTCGTGTTTGGACAGGGACGCAGCGGCTCGGTCGCAACGCTCAGCGCGGCGGCGGATGTGGGCAAGTTTCAATATACCATGGTCGCGCCTGTCGACGACGGCAGCGAACCCGTCTCCTCCAGCCGCATTCGCGCCGCGCTCCAGGCTGGCGATTGCGCCACCGCCCACCGCCTCCTCACCCGCCCGTTCGCGATTGAGGGCGTGGTCCAGCATGGCGACAAAAATGGCCGCTTGCTCGGCTATCCCACCGCCAATATCGAGCTCGGCAGCTATCTGCGCCCGCAGTATGGCATCTATGCGGTGACCGGGCGGCTACCGGATGGCCGCGTGCTCAAGGGCGCGGCGAACATCGGCATCCGCCCGACCTTCGATCCGCCAAAGGAGCTGCTCGAACCGCATTTCTTCGACTTTGACGAGGACCTGTACGGTCAGACCATCGAAGTCGCCTTTCGCGCATTCCTGCGCGGCGAAGCGAAGTTTGACAGCCTCGACGCGCTCAAAATCCAAATGGCACGGGATTGCGACGATGCGCGGGCTGCCCTAAGCGCGCTCGCACTATGACAGATACGCCCCCTGACTACCGCGACACCGTCTTTTTGCCCAAGACCGACTTTCCGATGAAGGCCGGACTGCCGCAAAAGGAACCGACGATCCTCGCCACATGGCAAAGCGAAGACCTTTACGCCCAATTGCGGGCCGCACGTGCGGGGCGCGAAAAGTTCATCTTCCACGACGGCCCGCCTTACGCCAATGGCGACATGCATATCGGCCATGCGCTCAACCATATCCTCAAGGACATGGTCGTCCGCACACAGACGCTGCTGGGCAAGGATGCGCCCTATGTGCCCGGCTGGGATTGCCACGGCCTGCCGATCGAGTGGAAGGTCGAGGAACAATATCGCAAGAAAAAGCTCAACAAGGACGAGGTGCCG
>JANOPV010000026.1:0-8245 GCA_031422035.1 Sphingomonas sp.
TTTTACCGGTGGCGATTACGCGCCAGCGATGTTCACCGCCGAATATTTGCCGCGATCATCGACCTCAATATCAAAGGCGAGCCGGTCGCCTTCGTTGAGGGCATGGATGCCCGCGCGCTCAACCGCGCTGATGTGGACGAAGCAATCTGCCCCGCCATCGTCACGCTTGATAAAGCCGAAGCCCTTTGAGCCGTTGAAGAATTTCACTTCACCAGTCGTGCGTTCGCCGGTCAGTTCACGCCGTGGACGGGCCGGACGATCGCCGCCAAAACCACCACGATCACCGCCATCGCGCGGTGGGCCACTGGCCCCCGGCGCATCAAGCGGCATCGGTTCGCCGTCGATCTTCAGATCAATGGCCGAGATGCGGCCATTACGGTCCACCAGGGTAAAGCCAAGCGGCTGACCCGAGGCCAGACCGGTTAGACCAGCCTGTTCGACAGCACTGATGTGAACGAAAACATCTTCGCCGCCATCTTCACGTGCGACAAAGCCAAAACCCTTTTCGCTGTTGAAGAATTTTACGGTTCCCTGGCCTTCGCCAACAACCTGGGCTGGCATTTGTGGACGTGGGCCGCGGTTGAAACCGCCGCCACCGCCACCGCCGCCAAAGCCGCCGCCGCGATCTCCACCGCCGCCGCCGCCATAACCGCCGCCGCCGCCACGATCACCGCCGCCGCCAAAGCCGCCACCGCCGCGCGGGGCGCCGCCGCCGTAACCACCGCCGCCGCCGCGATCACCACCACCGTAGCCACCGCCGCCGCCATTATAGCCGCCGCTGCGTGGTGGGGCACTGCCGCCACCGCCGCCAAAGTCACCGCCGCCAAAGCCGCCGCCGCGCGGGGGTTCACCGAACCCGCCACCGCCACCGCTGCTGCCGCCGTAGAAATCCTGGCCAAATTCGTCGCGCTTGCCGCGCCCGCGCTTGTTGCCGCCACTACCGCCGCGGCGCTCCCGATCAAAACTCATACCCTGGTCAACACTCAAATATCGTCCGGCTCGATCTGACCAGCCGCCGCGGACGAAGGCGGACGGGCCACGAGTCCCGAAAATTCTTCTCGGACTCGCGAGTCGCATAGCCGATATTGGGCCAAAGCGCGAAGAAAAAAGCAAGTAACCGGCGGGTTGGCGGCGAATCGGCGACCGCGTCGCCATTGCGGGCAGCGACCTTGCCCCCTAAGAGCAAGGCTATGGCCGTTTATTTTCATGAAGAAGACTTGCCCGCAGATGCGCTGGGCGCAGGCGTGGTTGCCGTCGATACCGAAACGATGGGGCTGATGCCCGGGCGCGACCGGCTATGTCTGGTGCAGATCAGCGATGGCGGCGGCGACGAGCATCTGGTGCGATTCGCGCCCGACAGCGACTTTGCCGCGCCGGTGCTGAAGAGCGTGTTAAGCGACCCAGCGCGCGTCAAAATCTATCATTTCGCCCGCTTTGATCTGGCATCGATCGAGCGCTATCTGGCCGTCGAAGCGAGCCCGGTATTCTGCACCAAGATCGCGTCGCGGCTGACCCGCACCTATACCGACCGGCATGGTCTGAAAGAGCTGGTCCGCGAGTTGCTGGGACAGGAATTGTCGAAGCAACAGCAGACCAGCGACTGGGGCGCGCCGGTCATCACCGAGGCGCAGCGCGACTATGCTGCCAGCGACGTGCGCTATCTGCATGCGCTCAAGGCGGTGTTTGAAGAGCGGCTGGTGCGAGAAAAGCGCGCCGAAATGGCCGCCGCCTGTTTTGCGTTTCTGCCGATGCGGGCGCGGCTGGACCTAGCGGGCTGGCCCGAAACCGACATTTTTGCGCATAGCTGAGTTGGTAGGCAGCACCAATCATGTCTGAGCTGGCGGACAGCGAACGGCAGGCACAGCAGAGCTGGGCCCGGGCCGGGGGATCGCATGACAATATGGTGCGGTTTCTGCAGCTGTTGCTGCCGGCACTGGTTGGCGCGCTCGCCGCCGTGATGCTGTTTGCCCCATTCAGCGAGCGCGGCGAGTTATCGTTCCTGCTGTCCAAGAACGAGATCGACGTATCGCCGCAGCGGCTGCGGGTCGAAACAGCAGTTTATCGCGGGCGCGACAATCTGGGGCGTCCGTTTCAGGTATCGGCGGGGAGTGCGGTGCAGCGCAGTTCGGCTGATCCGGTGCTGCGCGTCCGCGACCTCGCAGCGCGTATCATTCTTAACGATGGCCCTGCCGAACTGGTGGCGCCATCGGCCAATTACGACCCCGCGACCGACCGAGTGGCCGTATCCGGTCCGGTGACGCTGAACGCCGCCGATGGCTTTCAGCTGATGGTCCGCAATGTCGCGATCAATTTGCGCACCCGGACAATGACGAGCGACGAGCCAGTCAGCGGACGCTTGCCGATTGGCAGTTTCAGTGCCAACAGCATTCGCGCCGACATCGAAACGCGCCGCGTCTCGCTGCGCGGCAATGTCCGCACCCGGTTGATTGCCCGCCCATGACAAGTTCCCATTTTCCTCCCGCTCCCGCCTCCCTGCCATCGCGGCGGGCAGTAACGCTTGCGGCCTTGGGTGGTTTTGCACTCACGAGCATCGCCATATTGGGCACAGGATACGGACAGCCTGCCAATGCGCAGGTTTTGCCTAACCATAATAGCAATGCCCCGATTGACGTCGCCGCCGACGCTTTCGAGGTTGCATCGCGCGATGGCCGGGCGACCTATAATGGCAATGTCGTCGTGCGGCAGGACCGGCTGACGATGCGTGCTGGCCGCGTTTCGGTGGCGTTCACCACCGGCGGCAGCATCGACATCAATCGGGTTGAGGCGACCGGCAATGTCACCGTCAGCGCCGATGACCTGAATGCCCGTGGCAATGTCGCGCTTTATGACCTCGATCAACGGCTGATAACCTTGATAGGTAATGTCGTGCTGACGCAAGCCGGCAACCGACTGACTGGCAACCGGTTGGTCATCAACGTTGGCAGTGGCCGCGCCAATCTGACCGGTGGCGGCCCGGCGACGGGCGACGGTGGCACTGAAGGTGGCCGCGTAACCGGGCGGTTCACAGTGCCGCAGCGCAACCAGCCCTAGCCACCTCTTTAGCCCAGCCTATTTGGCGTTCCGCCCGCCACGCACTGGCGTATCATGCAAACATCTTGCCAGATTGCATCCGATCCGGCGGTGCTGGTAAGAGACCGCTAACCATTTGCATGGCAGCAGGTGGGGACAAGGACCAGTATGCCCTATGACCAGTCTCGCCGAATCCAGCATAAATGCACCACAGATGGATGACGCCGCCGCGAGTGGAGCTCCGCTGCGCAACGGCCTGAGCGTCGTCAGCCTGGCCAAAAGCTATGACAAGCGCAGCGTCCTCGCCGACGTATCGCTATCGGTCGCGCGCGGCGAAGTGGTTGGCCTGCTCGGCCCCAATGGCGCGGGCAAGACCACCTGTTTTTATTCGATCATGGGGCTGGTGAAGCCCGATTCTGGCCGGATCATGCTCGACGGCGAAGATATTACCCGGATGCCGATGTATCGCCGCGCGATCCTCGGCCTGGGTTATCTG
Organism: Sphingomonas sp.; assembly: GCA_031422035.1. Lineage (GTDB taxonomy): Bacteria > Pseudomonadota > Alphaproteobacteria > Sphingomonadales > Sphingomonadaceae > Sphingopyxis. The sequence goes on from JANOPV010000026.1 coordinate 3,527, forward strand.
CCGCAGGAAACCTCAATTTTTCGCGGACTTTCGGTCGAGAAGAATATTGCCGCCGTGCTGGAGTTGGTCGAGCCCGACAAGGCCGCGCGCAAAGCCCGTCTCGACCAGTTGCTCGACGAATTCGGCCTGACCCGGCTGCGCACCAGCCCGGCGATGGCGCTGTCTGGCGGTGAGCGGCGCCGCGCAGAAATCGCCCGGGCACTGGCCGCGAACCCGTCGATCATGCTGCTCGATGAGCCATTTGCGGGGATTGATCCGATTTCCATTTCCGACATTCGCGATCTGGTGAAAGAATTGTCGACGCGGTCGATTGGCGTGCTGATTACCGACCATAATGTCCGTGAAACGCTCGACATCGTCGACCGCGCTTGCATCATCTATGACGGGCGTGTGCTGTTTTCCGGGTCGCCGGCCGAACTGGTGGCCGATGCTGATGTCCGGCGGCTGTATCTTGGCGAAGGCTTCAGCCTCTAGCGCTTATGGCTTTGGCCCCGCGCCTTGACCTCAGGCAATCGCAATCGCTGGTGATGACACCGCAATTGCAGCAAGCGATCAAGCTGCTGGCGCTGTCCAATCTGGAGCTGGAGGCGGTGCTCAGCGAAGAGCTGGCGAAAAATCCGCTGCTCGATGCCGCTGGCGATGGCGAGGATGCGCCCGCGCCGGTCAAGGACGACCGCGCGCCCGCCACCGATACGCTGTTCGAGTCGGGCATGGGCGCGGCCGCCGACACGCTCGACGTCGATTTCTCCGCCGAAACATTCCATCATGACAGCGGCTCCGACGCCCAGTGGGAAACCCGCACTAGCGGCGGGGATGGCAGCGACGGTGGCGGTGAAGGCTATGACTTTGACCGGGTGGGCGCCGCCGACATCACCCTGCGCGAACATTTGCTGGCGCAGGCGGGCGAATCGCTGGGCGGGCCCGCGCTGGCGATTGCCATTACCCTGATCGAGCTAATCGACGACGCAGGCTATCTCGACGCTGATTTTGGCGATCTGTCGCTGCGGCTCGGCGTGCCGCGCCGGGCGCTGGAGGATGTGCTGGCGGTGGTTCAGCGGTTTGATCCGGTTGGCGTCGGCGCGCGCAGTCTCGCCGAATGCCTAGCGGTACAGGCCAAGGACGCCGACCGGTACGACCCGTGCATGGCGGCGCTGATCGACAATCTCGATCTGTTGGCGCGCGGCGACATCGCCCGGCTGAAACGGCTCTGCCATGTCGATGATGAAGACATCGCCGACATGATCCGCGAACTACGCGGTTATGATCCTAAGCCCGGCCTGCGCTTTGCCAGCGATGAGTCGACACCAGTAACGCCGGATTTGTTCGTCAACCGCACCAAGGATGGCTGGCATATCGAGATCAACGGCGCGACGCTGCCGCGGCTGCTTATCAACCGGCGTTATTATACCGAACTCGCCACAAAGGCCGGTAAGGGCGAAGGGCGCGCCTGGCTGTCCGAATGCCTGGCCAGCGCCAACTGGCTGATGAAAGCGCTCGACCAACGGCAACAGACGATCATCAAGGTCGCGCAGGAAATCGTGAAGCAGCAAGAGGGGTTTTTCCTGCACGGCGTGGGCGCGCTGATCCCGCTGACCCTGAAACAGGTCGCCGACGTCATCGAGATGCATGAATCCACCGTCAGCCGGGTGACCAGCAACAAATATCTGAGCTGTGCGCGCGGCATGTATGAGCTGAAATATTTCTTCTCCAGCGGCATCGCTGGGGCTGAGGGCGCGGACGGCATGTCCGCCGAGGCGGTGAAAAGCCGCATCGCCAAATTGATCGACGTCGAAGCGCCCGACGCCATCCTCTCCGACGACACCCTTGTTGACCTGCTCAAAGCCGACGGCTGCGACATCGCCCGGCGCACAGTCGCGAAGTATCGCGAGGCCATGGGGATCGGCTCCAGCGTGCAGCGGCGGCGGGCAAAGGCGATTGGGCGGTAGGGATTCGGGGGTTAGGCGCGCGACCGGCCGCAGGGCAACTAGTTGATCGCGTGAAGCCCCAGAACCGCCGAACCAAATGCAGCCATTGCGATCATTGTGCGCAGATTATGCATTTTTCCCCATTGCGCTAGGCGATCCGAAAGCGCCTCAGCTGACACCAGCCCGTTGGAAAAGGCCGCGTTGGCGCGCTTAAAATAGAGCGGGAAGAACGACAGAGTGATGAGACTTGCGGCGGCAGAAATATTGAGACCGATATTGGACCCGCCAGACCATAGTGCAGAACTAGCAGGCATAATGCCTGCCAACACCGTCAACGGTGCAAAATAGCGGAAGAGCTGCTGGCCAAATATGGGATGGAAGGCGAAGAATTCCTCGGGTTTGAGCGTCTTCCAAAATGGCACGAGGACCGCGCCTTCGAGGAGCAAGCTGCCGGCCAGCAAGCCGAGGAGCATCGCCGATATTGCGGAGAGGAAAAAGGCGGTCATGATCGCGTCCCATATAAAATATACGCGTATAATTAAATCCTTGCCAAGGCGCTGTCAATCCTGCTTTATCCAGACGTTATGAACGACCCCCTTTCAATCGGCCCTGCAGCCATTGCCAAGTCGGCCCCTCGCCGAGGCCGTCCGCTGGCGAGCCCCGAAAAAATCGCCGCCATGAAGGTGAAAATTGCGCGAGAAGCCCGCACCTTGTTTTTGACCGAAGGCTATCGAGCCATCTCCATGCGGCGTATTGCCGCCCGCGTGGGTTGCACGCCCATGGCGCTATACAGCTATTACCCAAGCAAAATCGACATTCTGCGCCAGCTATGGGCAGAGCTTTTTGATGCGTTGTTTGCAGACTTGGGAGCCGTCGCAAGTCAGTCGGCGCAGCCAGCTGACCGTTTGCAAGCGGTCTCGCTTAGCTATGTCACTTACTGGCTCGAAAACCCCGAACATTATCGCATGGTCTTTATGAGCGACGGGGTGGCGCAGCCTGACGTCAGCATATTTGTGAACCAAGACCGGATTTCAGGGCATCATAGCCTGTTTCATGCGCTCATCGGGGCGGTAAGTCCTGCCGACGACACCGCCGCAAAACCACGCGCGGAGGCGCTGATTTGTGCTTTGAACGGTATAGCCCATAATTTGATTACGATGAGCGGCTATCCATGGTCGCCGCCGGACCGGCTGGTTGCGGTCATTGTCGCGGGATTGATCTCAGAAATTGGCGGTGATTAAATTGGTGACGCAGAGCCCCTCCTGGCTTCGCTGTCCTACAGCCTCTCGGCTATGCTATATCTTAGGCATGGAATCCGCGCCTCCTTGCCTCCCAAATCTGCCTACTCAGAAACATGCAATTCACCCTGCAATTCACTGTGAAGTTGCGCAGTTTTCTGTGGCTTTCTGGCCTTTGGCGGCACCTGTCTCTATCCTTGGGCAAAGTGGGCGCGATGGGCTGAACTTTACTGAACTTTGCCCCGGTCCGGGGTCATGGGCGCATCAGATGGTTGGCGCGCTTAGCCGCGTTCCGCCGAGACACCCGGCCTTGCAGTAGGCGCATCAAGGATTAGCATGACGCGATGACGATTCGCACCCTCTTCGCCGCCCCCGCCCTCCTGATGAGCGCCCTCCTCCTCAGCGCCCCGGCGCTGGCACAGGTAACGGTGCCGCCGCCCGTTGTGCCTGCGCCGCCTGCTGCCCCGACACCCCTGCCCGTGCTCCAGCATGTGCGGCTGATGACCAGTGCGGGCGAGATCATATTGGCGCTGGATATGACCCATGCGCCGCTGACCGCCGCCAACTTCCTAGCCTATGTCGATCAGCGGCGGCTGGACGGTGTGGTGTTTTACCGGACGATGCGCTTTGGCCCGGGCAGCGGCCTGATCCAGGGTGGGACGCGCGGCGACCGGGCGCGGGTGCTGCGGCCCATTCCACATGAGCCAACCACCACAACCGGCCTGTCACACACCGACATGGCGATCAGCATGGCGCGCGGCGCGCCGGGGACCGCGGACGGTGATTTCTTCATCATCGTCGGGCCGCAGATGATCGGATTAGACGCCAATCCGGCGGGCAGCGGCGACAATGGCGGCTATGCCGTGTTCGCGCGGGTGGTAGCGGGGCAAGACGTGATCCGCACGATATTGGCCGGGCCGACCAGCCCGACCGAGGGCGAAGGGGTGATGCGCGGCCAGATGCTGAGCCCGGTTGTCCGAATACTGACGGCGCGGCGGGTGGCAGCGCCGCCGCCACCTCCACCACCGATTACTGTCCAGCCGCCCATTCCTGGTCTGCCGAGGCTCGACGGGGTGCCCGAGGCGGGCTGTGCGCCGCGTTGCGAACCTGCTGTCCGGCCAACAGCGCCGCCAGCGCCGCAGCCGCAGTCGCAGCCACAATGATGATTATCGTCACCGGCAGCGTGACAGCGCGCAGCGATAGTTTCGATGCAGTGTTGGCGCAGGCCCAAGTGCATGTCGCGCGCAGCCGACTGGAAGATGGCTGCATCAGCCACGCCGTCCATATCGATGCCGACAATCCGCTGCGCCTGTTCTTCTATGAAGAATGGCGCGACATGGCGGCGCTGAAGGCGCATTTTGCGGTGCCGGAATCGGGCGCGTTTGTGGGCGCGTTTGTCGGCGCGTTGGTGGGAGCGTTGGTGGGGGTCGTCGTGGGGGCTTTGGTCACAGGAACCGCCGTCGGAGCGTTGGTTGGTGAGGTAGTGGGGGCCTTGGTCGGTGAGAATGTTGGACTGAGAGTTGGTGTCATGGTCGGTGCGGGAGTGGCTGTCACCA
>JANOPV010000027.1:0-19297 GCA_031422035.1 Sphingomonas sp.
TGTTCGTCATGCCCGGCGGCGGTTCGTTCGGGGCTGGTCTGGACCACAGCGTCGCGGTGCAAGCGGCGCTGATCGCCCGCGCCGTCGGCCGCCCGGTTCAACTAACCTGGTCGCGCGCTGAAGAGATTATCCGCGACCTGCCCAGCGCGCCCGTCCGCGCCCGATTGAGCGCAACCCTGTCCTCCGGCACCTCCATCGACGCGTTGCATATTGCAGTCGCCGCGCCCGCCTCCCGGCATGAAATGCGCGCGCGGCTGGCGGGCGGGACCCCTGACGCAGCCCGGCGCGCGGCATTAGCCAGCGTCGATGCCGCAATGCTCGCTGGGGCCGCCCCGGCCTATCAAATCCCGCATTTGGCCGTCGATCACCTGCCCGTTGAAGTATACGTGCCCACGGCCCAGTCTCGCGCGTCATCTTATTGTTATAACACGTTTTTCCTGGAAACCTTCCTCGACGAATTATGCATGGGTACTTCCACAGAGCCGTTCAGTTTCCGCATCGCCATGCTCGGCAACGCCCCCCGCCTCGCTCGGTGTTTACAGACGGTAACCGCGCTCGGCGGCTGGACCGGCGGCGGCGCTGGCTCTGCCGAAGGGATCGCCTGCGCCACCCTCGCTGGCAGCCACATCGCCATCCTCGCCCGCGCCCGTCGCAGCGAACGCGGCCTCGTGGTCAATCACCTGTTCGCCGCGGTCGATTGCGGCCGCATCGTCAACCCCAGCATCACCCGCCAGCATATTGAGGGCGGCCTGCTATTCGGTCTCGCCGCCGCCATCGGCGCCACCACTCGCTACCGCCGCGGCCTTGCCCAAGCCCGCGGCCTCGGCCAGCTCAACCTGCCAATCCTCGCGCAAACACCGCAGATCACGATCGAATTGCTCACCAGCGATGCTGAGCCTGGCGGCACCGAAGAGTTGGGCGTGCCCGCCGTCGCCCCCGCCATCGCCAACGCCCTGTTCACCACCACCGGCCGACGCATCCGCCGCCTGCCGCTCATCGACCGGCCGCTCCCATGACCCAGTCTGCCATGACCCTGCCCACCGACCACCCCGCAATTGCCACCCCTAAAGTCGGCGTTCTGCTGGTGAATCTCGGCACGCCGGATGCGCCCGAAACGGGTGCAGTGCGCCGCTATCTCAGAGAGTTTTTGTCCGACCGCCGGGTCGTCGAACTGCCATCAATTATCTGGCAGCCGATCTTGCGCGGGATCATCCTCAACACCCGCCCAAAGAAATCCGCTGCTGCCTATCGTGAAGTGTGGACCGATGCGGGATCCCCGCTCGCCGCCGTGACCGCTGCACAATCCCGCGCACTGGCAGCGCGCTTCAACGGCATCGCGCTGGTCGATTATGCGATGCGCTATGGCAAGCCCGCGATCCGCGACCGGTTGATCGCGATGCACGCTCAGGGCTGCACTCGCATCCTCATCGCACCGCTCTATCCCCAATATTGCGCCGCGACGACCGCGACGGTCATCGACGCTGTCGCAGCAACGTTCGCGAAAATGCGTTGGCAACCAGCCATCCGGACGCTGCCGCCTTATTTTGATGAGCCCGCCTATATCGACGCGCTGGCGACGCAGGTGCAGCGCCAATTGGCCGCGCTTGATTTCGCACCCGAACGGCTGCTCGCCAGCTTTCACGGCATGCCGCAACGGACATTGACGCTTGGCGACCCTTATCATTGCCACTGCCGCAAAACCGCGCGCCTCCTCGCCGAAGCGCTCGGTCGACCGGTCGATGTTGCATTCCAATCGCGCTTTGGCCGAGCGAAATGGCTTGAGCCGGCCACTGATACCACCTTGGCAGCTCTCGCCAACGACGGCGTCACGCGCTTGGCCGTTATTGCGCCGGGGTTTAGCGCCGACTGCCTCGAAACACTGGAGGAACTCGCAATCCGGGGCCGCGAGCAGTTTATCGAGGCTGGCGGCGAGGCTTTTGCCTATCTACCCTGTCTCAACGCTGATGAGCCAGGCGTCACTATGCTCGAAGCGCTGATCCGCAATGAACTGTCGGGATGGATCGCGACCTGAACTAGCTGGCGAGGCGCATCGGGCTGCGCTCGTTCGAGAGCCACTCCAGCGTCATCGTTTCAGCGAACGCGCATCCGCAACGATTGTCTGACCACCACACCACGCGAACCGGGACAGCCGGGCCGTCCTGAATATCCAGTGTCGCCGACTGGCCCTGTCGCAGAAAATGCGCCGTCTCCAGCAAAACGCCGGTTTCAGATATATTACGCATCCGCACCGGGACAGTCTCGCCACCAATGGTCAAACGTCCACGGCGAAGCAGCGACAAACGCGGCGAGCGGCTGGTTTTCGGGCCAACCCGTTCTGCCAATTCGCCATGCATTCCCAGCTTTGCCGCAAGCTCGGAAACCTCCAGCGGTGGTCCATAATAATAGCCCTGGATATGAGAGCAGCCCAGCTTGCGGATCAGCTCAATCTCATCCTCTGTTTCCGCGCCCTCGGCGGTGGTCTCCATGCCCAGAGCCTCCGCCAAGGTTACGATCGATCGAATAATCGCCGCATTCTGATTATTCCCGAGCGTTGCGCCGCGCACGAACGACTGGTCGATCTTGATCTTGTCCAGCGGCGCGCGCTGCAGATAGCCCAAGGATGAATAGCCCGTGCCAAAATCGTCCAGCGCCAACCGCACGCCGATGCGTTTAAGGGTATCGAACTGCCGTTCCGAATTTGCATCATCGCCAAGGAACACCCCTTCGGTGATTTCCAGTTCGAGGCGACCAGGGGCCAGGCCGGTCTGGGCTAACGTTTGCGAAACAACTGTGGAAAACGCCGGGTTGGCAAATTGGATTGGCGAAACATTGACGGCAATGCGCGCCGGCACCGACCAGCGAGCGGCCTCCTCACACGCACTGCGCAACACCCAAGCACCGATACGCTCGATGAGGTTGCTCTCCTCGGCGATCGGAATGAATTCAACCGGCGAAATTGGACCGTGCACCGGATGGGTCCAGCGCACCAATGCTTCAAACCCTGTTATCTGCTCTCCGACGCACGAAACGACCTGCTGATAGACGAGGCGCAGATCATTCTGTTCAAGGGCGCGCTCTAGATCAGCCTCCAATTCCCGACGGCGATTGGCGGAGCTGTGCATGTCCTGCGAATAAAAGCGATGAACGCCGCGCCCCGCCGCTTTGGCGGCATAGAGTGCAAGATCGGCATTTCGGGTCAAATCATCTGAGTTACGTCCATGGTCGGGGGCGATGGCAATGCCTAGCGAGGCACCAATCGACACTTGTGACCCGTCAATGATGTAAGGGCGGGAGACCGATTCGATGATGGCGCGGGCGAGCGCGTCGAGATGCCCGGTGGAGGATTTACCAGGCAGCACCACCTTGAACTCATCGCCGCCCAGTCGGCCAACCTGCCCATTAGCGCCAATCGCATTAGCTAGGCGCTGTGCGACCTGTTTTAACAGCGCGTCGCCGGCAGGATGGCCTAGGGTATCGTTGACGTTCTTAAAACGATCGAGATCAATCAAAAACAATGCAGCCGAGCGCGCGCCTTGGCCAGTAATCGCGTGACGCAAAAGATTACCAATTTCAGCGCGATTAGCGAGACCAGTCAACGGATCGAAGCGAGCTAGCTTCGTCTTCTCGGCCTCGGATTTGCGAATTTCAGTCAGGTCGGTCCCGGTGCCAATGAATCCCCGCAACTGGTCAAACTTATCGTAAACCGGTCGGCCAGACATCGACCACCATCGGTCATCAGCGCATTTGGCGCGCACGGACAGATCGGCGAATGCTGTTTTGGTCGACAGGAAGAAGGGAAGCGTACGCTCGCCCACCGCCGTCAATTCGTCGCCCTCATTTGTTTCCGCGGTAATGGAGGTCAGCGGACGACCAGCGAGATCATCCGCGTGCAGACCGACGGTCGCAGCAATTTTCGGGCTCAGGTAAGTCAGCCGGGCATATCTGTCCGTTTCCCAGAACCAGACCGAGCCACGTTCCTCTACTTCCTCCAGCAACCGCAACGGACGGCTGGAGTCTTCGAGAGCTCCAGAAAGCCGGCGCGAGGCAGCAAAGTCACCCCGCCCCAGTTGCACCGCCACGGTCATGAGACATGCAGCCAGCGGCAATAAGGTGGCGAAGCTGGCCGAAGACGGGTCGGCGATCAAAGCTGCGCTAACCAGCGGAGTCACAAACGCCACGAGGGCCACCGGCAGCCTTGTCAGTGCGGTCACGACGATCAAAGCGGTCCCGCCGAGCAACAGCAATTGTGCACTACCCTCCTGACCATGGTTCACCATTTTGACGATGATCGCTGAACATAGCCCGATTCCGAACGCGACTGCGGCCAGCGCCATCAGCTGCTGATGCGGGTAAAGAATTTTTGCCCTTCTGGCGTAAAAGCTGGCGAGCGGCATGGCAGCTAACAGCACCATCGCCAGCAAAGGCATCGCCGCTTGCAGGCTACCGCGTTCCAGTACGATCGGCGCGTGCCCGATCAACATCGCCACCGCTACAGCAGGCCACAGCCGTGCGAAGCCAGCGATTCTCTCCTGCAGAGACTCATTGTCATTGGGATCTTGACTGCGCGCAAGCCCCACTCGCACGAGGAGCGACGCCTGGCGTTCGCCGTCTGAGCCATTGATTGCGGAAAGAGAAGGAGTTCGATTTCTGGTCACCCGACATCCATGCCAAAGAAAAGCAAATCAATGCTTAACCCCGATGAGATTGGTATGTGACGCGCCCGTCAACTTGGCCACATCGGGTGCAGTTGCTATCCCGTGGCAATAACAGCCCAAAACGGGAGAGAGTGGATGAAAAAGACAGCGATTGTTACCGGCGGAACGCGCGGCATCGGTGAAGCGATTAGTCGCGCGCTGCAAGCGGATGGCGTTCAGGTAGCCGCCAATTATGCGGGCAATGACGAGAAGGCGGCGGCCTTTGCAGCGGCGACCGGGATCCGCGTGTTCAAATGGGACGTTGGCGATCACCAGCAATGTATTGATGGCTGCGCGCGGGTGGTGGGGGACCTTGGCCCGATCGACATCGTCGTCAACAATGCCGGTATCACGCGCGATGGCACGTTGCAGCGGATGACGCTGGAGATGTGGGACGATGTGATCCGGATCAACCTGGGCGGTTGCTTTAACATGGCGAAGGCGGTGTTCGGTGGGATGAAAGACCGCGGTTGGGGCCGGATCGTCAACATTGGTTCGATCAACGGGCAGGGCGGCCAATATGGACAGGTCAACTATGCTGCCGCCAAGTCTGGCATTCATGGATTCACTAAGGCGCTAGCGCAGGAAGGCGCGAAATTCGGCGTGACGGTCAATGCCCTCGCACCGGGGTATATCGACACGGACATGGTGGCAGCGGTGCCGGAGGCGGTGCTGGAGAAGATCGTGAGCAAAATCCCCGTTGGCCGACTGGGTCAGGCGGATGAAATTGCGCGCGGCGTGGCGTTTTTATGTTCGGACAATGCGGGCTTCATCACCGGGTCGACGCTGTCGATCAATGGCGGGCAGCATATGTATTGAACGCCTTTGTGGAAGTTCCCGAACATGTTTTGCGGCGCGGTTCGAGCGGTCGGTTGTGGGCGTTGGATCAGGAGCGGGAACGCGGCCGTGGCTGACTATCGGGCGGCGCGGAAATATAGCGTGACGATCGCGGGGCATGAGACGTCGATACGGATCGAGCCGGCGTTCTGGGCAATGGTTAACGCGGGTGCGGCCACACGCGGGATTCCGGTTAACGCGATGGTCGCGCGAATCGATTCGGAGCGAATCGCGACTCAGCAAAAAACCGATTCGCCGCCCAATTTGGCGAGCGCGATTCGGCTGTGGGTGCTGGCCGAAATGACCCCCGAATCTGACCCGCCAGACCCCTGAAAAAGAATGGGGCACTGCAACGCAGCGCCCCGAATTTCTTTAGCAGATTCATAGGCTTATCGGTCAATCCCGACTAGCCCCACTACCCCCGATCTGTTCAGAACGGCGGAAGCGTTTCGGAGCCATGGTCACGGTTCGGACCGTACAGGGCTTCGGCAATAATCGACAACATCGTTACTGCTCCAAACAGTGGGTTGCCCCATTTAGTTAACATCCGAGTAACCATAGTGCAAATGTTTGCCGCAACTGGCCTGCGCGAAAGGCAATGATCCGGCCACGCCACAGGCCAATGCGCGGCTGATTAAAGCTTCCTTCACCATATCGCCCTAGTGCCGATAGTAATGATACCGCCCGCACGCCCTGACCGTATTCCCAGCCCTGCCCCGGCCGACCATGGCGGCAGTTTTGGCGCTAGCTATGGCGGCAGCGCAGGCTATCGCGATGGCGCGGGCGCGGAGGCAATTGATGACGCGCTGAACCGCGGCGAATTCCATTTGGTTTATCAGCCCAAGTTGGATGTGCGGGCCAAACAGGTGACCAGTGTCGAAGCGCTGATGCGTTGGCACCACCCGCGCGACGGGCTGCGGATGCCCGACAGTTTCATTGGCGACACCGAAGCTAGCGGGGCGATTGACCGGCTGACCCTATGGGCGTTCGACCGCGCGATTGCCGATCAGCGCTGGATGCGCGAGACGCATCGGGTCGAGATTATCCCCTATGTCAATTTGTCTGCGCAATTGTTGAACCAGCCGACGATTGTCGTGGCGCTGTGCCAGCGGGCCAAGATCTCGGGGGTGAAGCTGGGCGTCGAGATTACCGAGCGGTCGGTGATCAATGATCCTGAACATGCCTTTGCCAATATCGACCGGCTGCGCGAGGCGGGCTATGCGATCGCGATTGATGATTATGGCGTCGGCCTGTCGTCGCTGACCTATCTCAAACAGATTGCTGCCGATGAGCTGAAAATCGACAAGAGCTTTGTCATGGCGCTCGACACCAGCCATCGTGATCCATTGATCGTGCGCTCAACCATCGATCTGGCGCACGCGCTGGGCATGGTGGTGACCGCCGAAGGTGTCGAATCGCCCGCCGCTTATGCTTTGCTGAGCGTGATGGGCTGTGACCTGGTCCAAGGCTATCTGATCGGGCGACCGATGCCCTTGGCTGACCTGGTCGGATTTCTCGGCAGTTTTGATGAGAGTAGTATCGCCTTTCCCAAGGACCAGAGCGTCCTGACCAACGCTGCATTCTGGAAGCGCGCCTGATGCGGTTCCTGCGCGCAGCATGGCTTCTGACGATCATGATTACGGTGATGCTGAGCGCCGCACCGGCAACGGCGTCGTCGCGCTTTGCCGAAGCGATGCGCGCAGAATTGGTGACCGACCCGAGCGGTGCCCTGTCCCAAGCCGAAGCGGAACTGCGCGAGGCATCGGCGCGCGGGCGACCGGTCCAAATCGAACGGCTGGCCGAGGCGCTCTGGGTTAAGGCGCAGGCCGAGATTCGCCTGGGTCAGACCGATGCATCACTGGTAACATTGCAACGCATTATGCGGTTACGCCTGACCGGCGACCTTGATCACCGGATGACTGGCAATGTGAGCCTGTTGCGCGGGCTTGCAGCACGGCAGCGCGACGATTTCCCGGCCGCCCTGACCTATTATCGAGCGGCACAAACCGCCTTTATCGCAGCCCATGATGCCCGCGGCCAAGGGCAGGCATTACAGGCTCTCGGCGCACTTTATACCGACACGGGCGATACCCCGAACGCGTTTCGCTATCTGGAACTGGCTGAAGAGGTCTATGCCGCCGACGATATTTATAATCTGTCACTCAACAATAATTTTGGTGTGGCCTTGGTCAATGCCGAACGCCCCGCCGACGCCGTCAGCCGTTACTCGCGAGCCGCTATTTACGCCGACCGACTCGGGGTCACCGCCTATGCGATAACGATCCGTCACAATATTACCGTGGCGCAAATTGAATTAGGCCGACTAGAAGCAGCAGCGGCAACGCTGCGCCGGATCGGAGATCCTGATTCGCTGACCAACCCATCCTTGCAAAACCAAGTGCTGCGCGCGCGGGCCATGCTCGCCTTTCGCAGTGGGCGAACTGCCGATGCCGTACGCGACCTTGAAAGAATTTTTGCTGGTGTCGACATTGCCGAGACGTCGGCACAATATCGCTTTGCCCACACTATCGCGTATCAAGTTTATGAAGCCGCTGGCCGACCTGCCTTGGCGCTGCGCCATCTGGAGGCTGTTCGTAGGCTTGAATTTGCCGACTCCCGCCTCCTCGCTTCCAACCGCGCCGCCTTGCTGGCAGCGCAATTTGGCTATGATGCACAAAATGCGCGGATCGACCGGCTGCGCGCTGAACAGCTGGCGCGCAACATCATCGTTGAACGCCAGCGCAGCGCGATGCAGCGCACCTTTGGCCTCATCATCATTGGTGCCGGCGTCATTGCACTGGCCGCTTTGGTTGGCATGTTGGTGATCGCGATGCGCGCCCGCAATCAGGCGCGGCGCGATGAGGCAAAGCTTGCCGTGACCAATGCCCAACTCGAAGAGGCATTGGCCGCCAAGAGCGAATTTCTGGCGTCGACCAGCCATGAAATGCGGACGCCACTGAACGGTATCCTTGGCATGTCGCAAATCCTGCTCGCGGATAGCAGCTTGAGCGCCAAAACCCGCGGTCAGGTGGAGCTAGTCCATAGCGCCGGGACCGCGATGCGGGTGCTGGTCGACGATCTGCTCGACATCGCCAAAATCGAACATGGCGGCTTTACCATTGCCCCGCGCGCGGCCCTGATCGCGCCGATCATCGATGAGGCGGTTGCGCAATTCCGGGATGCGGCGCGGATCGACGGCCTGACGCTGGATGCCGAGATTACCCTGCCGCATGAAGATATTCTGATTGATCCGGACCGGATGCGACAGATTATCGTCAATCTGATCGGCAATGCGGTGAAGTTCACCGACTGCGGCGGCGTGGTCGTGCGGGTTGATCTGGTGCCGGGTGATCAGGGGCCCCGCTTGCGTCTCGCGGTCAGTGACAGCGGCGGCGGCATTGCACCCGAATGGCATGAGAAGATATTCCTGCTGTTCCAGCAAGTCGACGGCACCCGCACCCGCAGCCATGGCGGTACCGGTCTGGGCCTCGCCATCTGCCGCCAGCTGGCGCAGGCGATGGGCGGCGATGTCGCCCTGTCGAGCACCAGCGGCGCGGGCACGACCTTTACCGTCGATCTGCCCTATCAACCAGTTGCAGTCGGCAAAGCGGCGTCGACCGATGCAAAACCACTGGCGGACATCGTCATCATCGGTGCCGACCCGCTGCGCGCCGCGTTACTGCACGGCATTGCGAAGCGCAGCGGCCGGTCCACCGAGGCGGTGGTGCCAGCGATGGTTGCGGCGCGGCTGGTCGAGGCAGCTCCGGATGCTGAGACGATCATCTTGCTGGATGCGCAGGCCCTGACATTGCTGCCCGCCGCCGCCGACCTTAACGCCGTGGCGACCGATGCTCAGCTGATTATCGCGGGTGAGAGCGATGCGCTGGCCGGGCATACGTTGACCGGCCGGGCGACCTGCGTGCCCTTTGCGGTGAATGCGCTGCTGCCGCTGTTGGGAAGTGCGCCCATAGTGGGACAAAATTCGACCTTGCAGATTGCGGCGCAAGGTCGCACCTTCTCGGACGATGCGTTGCCGAGCTCTCCTCGGATAGCCAGCGGGTCGGGGCGAAGAGGATGAAGATCCTGTTCATAGAGGATGACGCGATGAACCGCCGCGTCGTCCATGATATGCTGTATGTTGCCGGCCTGCCGATGGAGGAAGCTCCCGGTGGGCCAGAAGGCATCGCCATGCTCGAAGCGGCCCGTGACTATGATGTGGTCCTGCTCGACCTTAGAATGCCCGGCATGGACGGATTTGACGTGATGCGTGCGCTAAGAGCCCGGATCGACGACCTGCAGGATATCCCGATCATCGTCGTCACCGCCGACGTGACCCCTGGTATCGAAGATGACTGCAAGGCGGTGGGGGCAGACGAAGTGCTGTTCAAGCCGATTGCCATGCAGTCGCTCTACGATAGCCTGGCAGCCGTGGTGATCGCACGGTCCAACCCGGACCGGCCCATCGGCTGAGGCTCATCGGCTAAGGTCGGGCTTTAGCGGTTGGCGATGGCGCTGAGCGTCGTTCCCGCGCTGATCCGTTCAACATCGGTTACGAGGTGAAGCAGCCGGACACCGCGCTGCGCCATCGCGCGGTCTAAAGCGGGCGCGAAATCGGCGGTGCGCTCCACCCGCTCCGCCCAGCCACCATAAGCGCGGGCGAGCGCGGCAAAGTCCGGATTGCTAAGCGCGGTGCCGCTGACCCGGCCGGGAAACTCGCGTTCCTGGTGCATACGGATGGTGCCATAGGCGCCATAGTCGATAACGAGCACCAGCAGATCAACATCATATTGGACGGCGGTTGCCAGTTCCTGCCCATTCATCATGAAATCACCGTCCCCGGCGAGCGCAACCACGGTGCGGTCCGGAAAGCGGCGCGCCGCCGCCACCGCTGCGGGCACGCCGTAGCCCATCGCGCCAGCGGTCGGGGCGAGCTGGCACGCAGGGCCGGCATAGGCCCAGTGCCGATGCCACCAGCCGGAAAAATTGCCCGCGCCGTTACAGATGATGGTATCCGCCGGCAGCCGATCCTGCATCGCGGTGACGCAGGGTCCAAGGTCAAGCGCGGCGTCGAACGGGGTGACGGCACGCCACGCCTGCCACTCGGCATGCGCCGCCGCACCGTTGGAAAAGCTGGTCACATCATGCGACCAGGTGGCCGCGGTTTCGGCAAATTCGCGCATGTCGGCACAGATTGAGAGGTCGGTGCGATAGACGCGGCCAAGCTCGGTCGGGTCGGGGTGGACATGGACTAGCACCTGCCCCGGATGGTCGGGGGTGATGAGCGCATAGCCATCGGTCGTCGCCTCCCCCAGCCGCGCGCCAACCGCGATGATGAGATCACTCGAGCGGATGCGGTCGAGCAATTTGGGGTTGGGGCCATAGCCGAGGTTGCCAGCATAAACTGGGCAGTCATTGGGCATCGCATCCTGGCGGCGGAATGCGGCAGCAACGGGGATGCCAAGCTGCGTTGCGAAATCGGCGAACCAGTGGCTGGCGCACGCATCCCAGCCCGCGCCGCCGATGATGGCGATGGGGTCAGTCGCCTCGCTTAGCAGGTCAAACAGCGCCAGCATCGCGTCAGGGTCAGGATGCTGTTCGGGCGGGATGACGCGCGGGCGATCCGCCGCCGCCACCACATCGAGCAGCATATCCTCCGGCAGCGCCAGCACCACTGGCCCCGGGCGACCCGACAGCGCCACGGCATAAGCACGAGCAATATATTCGGGGATCCGCGCCGCATCATCAATCCGCGCCGCCCATTTGGCCAGCGGGGTAAACATCGCGGTGAAATCGACCTCCTGAAAGCCCTCCCGATCCCGCATTCCCCGATCAACATCGCCGATGAACAGGATCATCGGCTGACTGTCCTGCATCGCCACATGGACGCCAATGCTGGCATTGGTCGCGCCCGGGCCGCGAGTGACAAAGGCAATGCCAGGCCGCTGCGTCAGCGCACCGTCGGCACAGGCCATGAACGTCACGCCGCCCTCCTGCCGGCAAACCACCGTGTCGATCTCAGGACTGTCATGCAACGCATCGAGCACCGCGAGAAAGCTCTCCCCCGGCACGGTGAAGATACGGTCGCAGCCCTGAATCAGGAGCTGGTCGACAAGGATGCGGCCGCCAGTGCGGGGGGATGTGGAGATCATGGCACCCGTTTAACCGCGCCGCGTGGCAATCGCCAAGCCCGATGGTTGCCGATCATGAAATTTTGCGCTGCACCTTCAAAACTGCCATAGCCGCCCTGGGCATGGTCCGGCGCGGGGGTATTAACCGCCGCCTGATGACGCGGTCGAGACGAGAAATGCCGTTTACCGACCACCCTTTGCGCGAACGCATCGTGTCCGAGATGCATATGCGGCGGATGCCACCGCTACACCCACCGATGCTGATGATCCAGACCGTCCGGCTGGTGCAACCCAGCGAGCGCGCCGCCGAACGCACGCATATCCTGACGATGGAGGGCGTCGCGCCCGCCGATTTGGAGGAACGCAACCGGCATATTGGCGGCCGCAGCGCCAGCGGCATCGACTATCTGTGGGAATGCCATAGCGAGGCGTCGACAACCACAATCATCCTGCCAGCGACAGCAGCAGACCCCTTTGCTGCTGCCATTGACGACAGGGCCGCGATGCGGTGGCTGTTGCAGGCACCGGGGCAGGTACTGCGCGCCGTTCGCATTGCCGTCGTCGCCGATGATGGTGACGTTCCCAAGGCGATAAGCGCCGCAGAGTTTTCGGCGATCGATCTGGTCTGCGGCGACATTGGCGACGTGCGGATATGGTCGGATTTCCTGATCCGTGACGACAAGTTTGGACGCCTGCTGGTCGCTAGCGGCTCGCTCGCCGCCGCCGACCTTGGCCGGTTGGTCCAGAAAATTCAGGAAATGGGTAATTACCGCAACCTGGCGCTGCTCGGGCTGCCGCTGGCCCAGGCGCAAGGCCCAGCGGTCGCCGCGCTGGAACAGGCACTGGTCGGTATTGCCGAGCGGATGGCCGAGGGCGAAGCCGGGGCGGCGCTGCTCGACGAACTGTGCCAGCTCGCCGCGAAAGTGACGGCGATCGTCGCCACGACCGCATTTCGGATGAGCGCCACCGCCGCCTATGCGCAAATTGTCGATGATCGGCTGGCGACGCTGGATGCACGCGGGGTGGCGGGGCACCAGACGCTGGAGGAGTTTACCGAACGCCGGTTGCTGCCGGCAACGCGCACCTGCGCATCGTTCACCGCCCGGCTGGAAGCGCTGTCGCAGCGGATCGAGCGGGCGACCTCACTGCTCCGGACCCGAGTGGAAACCGTTGTTCAGGCGCAGAACGCGGCGCTGCTGCAATCGATGGACCGCAATGCTGCCCGCCAGTTGCGGTTACAGCGAGTGGTGGAGGGCCTGTCGGTGATTGCCGTGAGCTATTATGCGGTCGCTCTGCTGTCCTACATCCTCGACATCGTCGCCGATGCCGCCGGCGTGCCGCACCGGTTGCTGGTCGCCGCGAGCGTCGTTCCAGTCATCGCCCTCGTTTGGCTGTTCCTGCGCCGCCGGGTGCGCATGATCGTCGAACCAGGCGACTGAGGAAAAGACGCGGTTTAGCCGCGGGCGATCAGCACAACGATCAGCAGCAGCAGGATGAAAACGCCGGCGATAACCGCGCTGAAAATCGACGGGTTGATGTTGAACGTGGCCTTGGCCTGTTCGGTGACGCGGCCCAGCAATTCAGGCCAGGTGTAGCTGACGAAATCACCCTGGCTCATGATCGTGACGAGCGTTCCTTCATCGTCGACGACCGGCAAATGACGAAAACGTTCGTTCGACATTTGCCGCAGCCAGTCGAGCAAATCATCGTCCGCTTTCGCCAGTTTCAAATCGCTGGTCATGATCGCACTCAACGGCGTCGTGACGGGATCGAGCCCCTTGTTGATCAGCCGCCGCATGAAATCGCGTTCAGTGACGATGCCAATCGGCTTGCGATCCGGGCTGATGACCACCGCGGCGCCGTAATTTTTCTCACTCATCGCCTGTGCGGCGTTGAACACGGTTTCGTCCGGAGCAAAGGTCATGACGGCGGATTTGGAAGCAAATTCAGCGCGATCTTTCAATTTCATGGTGGCAGCCTCTTGGAGAGCAATATCTCCTCATCCTGATCTTAAGCTAAAACGGTCGCCGCGCCAACGGTTCGTCGCGCCAGCCCTCACCGTTCTGGCCGGGTCCACAGCCAGCTGAGGCTGATCGCAGCGACACCGGGCGGCACCAGCGACCAGGGCCAGGCGATGAGCCAGATACCAAGACCGATGCTCAAAGCAAAGGCGGCGGTGGCGGCGAGTTTGCCCCGGCGGCTGATTATGCCGCCATCGCGCCAAGCGCGGATCGGCGGGCCATAGCGCGGATGAGCGAGCAAGCGCGTCTCCCACACCGGATTCCCCCGCGCGAAACAAAAGGCGGCGAGGATGAAGAACGGCACGGTGGGCAGCAGCGGCACCGCGATGCCGACAGTCCCGAGCACGAGCGCGATGAGGCCCGAGGCATTCCAGAAGTGGCGGCTCATGATGAGGACGGCGGGGGCGCATCAGCGCTATAACACGCCCGGCGTTCGCGAACAGTTGCGGCAGCAAGCGCGCAAGGGCTGACGCGCGCGCGCCACCAGATGAGCGCTCGGGCCTGCCCGGGAATCATCACGATGGGGTGAAACATGCCGCGATGCCGTTCAGCCCGTGCAACGACCGCGCCGGTGGGCGATGGATTGGTAATTATCGCCGTAGCTCTATGAAAATAGGCGGCATAATTGACCCCATTTTCTTCGCCGATATTCATATAGAGCATCGCTGGTTCGTCACGCGGCATTGCCATCGCTGCGCGCAGACGGAGGAGCGACCCACGGTCCTGCGCGAAGCTGGGACTATAGGCGAAATGTGCCTGGAACAGGCCGGGGCTGCGCGACAGCCGGTCCACCGCATAGAATCCACCGAGCGAATGGCCAGAGAGTATCCGATAGGCTGAGCTGCGGTAGCGGCGGTCGACAAACGGAAAAAGCTCATCGCGCAGGAATGCAGAGAAGGCCGCATCGCGCCCGGCAATCGGCGGACCGTCATGCGCGGGCACCGGTGCGGGCGGGCGCAAGTCAATATCCCGCGCCCCCTCATTATGAATGGCAACGACAATCACCGGCTCGGTCAACCCAATCGCCGCCAGCACTCGCACCCAGATGGCCGGGAGACGGTCATGCCGAAAGGATTGACCATCGAGCGAGTAGAGGACCGGGTAACGGCGTGCGCCAACTGCGTCATAACCGGCTGGCGTAAAAATTGAGACGCGTCGATCCATTGCCAAAATATCAGATCGAACCGAGACGCGCGTCTCGACGATGGTGACGGCGCGATAGGCAATTGCGAACGGGATCATCGCCGACGCCGTTAACACGAGCAACGCAATTGCGACGCGGCGCAACCAGCGCCATCGGAGCCTTCCCTCCCTCACGCCTGATGGATGCCCTTGGTCACCATGAACGCGGCCAGCCCTTCTGGGCCACCTTCGCTACCGAAGCCCGACATTTTGACGCCGCCGAACGGCGTGTCGAGGCCGCTGATACCGAAGGTGTTGATACCCACCATTCCGGCCTCAATGGCGTCGCCGAGCAGATTGGCGCGGCGGCCATTTTCGGTGAAGGCGAAGGCAGCGAGGCCGAAGGGCAGACGGTTGGCCTGTTCGACCACCTCGTCGAACGTGGCAAAGGGCCGGGCGATGGCGAGCGGGCCGAAGGGTTCATTCGCCATAACATTGGCGTCGTCAGGCACATCGGCGAGCAGGGTTGGGGAGAAGAAATAGCCGCCATTTTCTGAGCGCTCTCCGCCAGCGGCCAGTCGCGCGCCCTTTGCCACCGCATCATCGACCAGCGCGCCAATGGCATCGGGACGGCGGCGGTTGGCGAGCGGGCCCATGCGGCTGGCCGCATCCATGCCGTCACCCATCGTCACCGCCGCCATGCGGGCGGCGAAACCGGCGACAAACGCGTCGTAGATGTCCTGCTGGATGTAAAAGCGCGTCGGCGAGACGCAAACCTGGCCGGCGTTGCGGAATTTCTGGGCGACCGCCATGTCGAGAGTTTTTTCGAGATCGCAGTCGGCAAAGACGAGCACCGGGGCGTGACCGCCCAATTCCATCGTGGTGCGCTTCACCCCGTCCGCCGCGAGCCGGAGCAGATGCTGTCCCACTGGCACTGACCCGGTAAAGCTGACCGCGCGGATGATAGGCGAGGCGATGAGGTGGCGGCTGATCATGTCGGGCACGCCAAAGACCACGCTGAGCACGCCTGCGGGTAGGCCAGCGTCGGCCAGGCACTGCGCCAGCGCGCTGGTGCAGGCGGGCGTTTCCTCAGGCGGTTTGGCGATGACCGTGCAGCCAGCGGCGAGCGCGGCGGCGACCTTTTTAGCCATCAGATAGAGCGGGAAGTTCCACGGGCTGAGCGCGGCAACCGGCCCGACGGGTTGCGGGATGACGATGGAGCGTTGCCCCGTGGGCCGGACGAGGACGCGGCCATAGCTGCGCTTGGCTTCCTCGGCGTAGTAATCGAACAGGGCGGCGCTGCTCAACACTTCGCCGCGTGCTTCGGCGATGACCTTGCCCTGTTCGCGGGTCATAGCGGCGGCGATGGCTTCGCTGCGCTCCCGCAGGAGGGTGGCGGCTTTGCGCAGGATGGCCCCGCGCGCCTCGACATCAGTGGCCCGCCAGATGGGGAACATGCGTTCAGCATCAGCGAGCGCAGCATCGAGGTCCGCCGCCGTCGCCATCGGCACCTCGGCAAAGGCATCGCCGGTTGCGGGATTGACCACCGGGGCGACATCGCGCCCCTCCCCCATTTGCCAGCCGCCGTTGACGAAAAGGCCCGAAATGGAGGAAAGAGCATCTGACATGGGGGGTGTCCTGTATAAATGATCTGAAGTTCATAGCGGTTATGGCCGGCATCGCCAGACAGTTATCGCCGCTCTTGCGCATAGTGGGGGCAGTGCTGATGGTGCTTGGCGCGCTATTCTGGCAATCTCCGGCACAGGCTCAGGGATGCTCGCAGGCGGCCTCGCAAGGCACCGCTCCGCCGAGCTGGCAGAGCTATTGCTGGATCAATTTCGCCGCTTACAACGACACCACCGCCCGCACGGCTGGCGGACAGGGGTTCAGTATTACGCTGACCGATGGCGCGATTCTGACCTTTACCGTCCGCAATACCGGCACCCCAGTTATCATCTCCACCCCCGCCCCATCCTGGACCGGCGCAGCCGTCGGCAATACGGCGTTTCTGGGCATTCCCGGACGGCCAATCCTCTATCAGCAGGCTGGCGGCACCAACACGATCACGATTTCTAGTATCCTGATCACGCCGCCACCCGGCGTCCCCGCCGTTACGGCGTATTCCTTTGTCATCGCCGACGCGGAATCGAGCAATAATGGCGAAAGCTTGCGCTTTACCACCAACGGCGTCGGCTGGGTTGAGCTGGACCAGGTCGACCCGATCAGCGGCAGCACTTACCCGACCCGGACGGGGGCGGGAACCACGCAATATGACATTACCGGGGTTGCTGGCACGGTCGGCGCCTATATCGCCGGGTCGAACAGCCCGACGACAGTCAGCGCGCGTCTGATCGGCGGCGGTTTGCAGGGGGTCATGTTCGCGGTCCGCTTTGCCTCAATCCGCCTGACGAAAGTCATTGCAGGGGCACGGGTCGACCCTGCCGATCAGTTCCGGTTTGACGTTCGCACGACCGGCAGCGGCACCGTCCTGGGGTCTGGCACAACCACTGGCACCGGGCTTGGTCCGTTCCCTGCGGCGGCGGTTTCGCTCGCGTCCGGCCTTCCTCTGACGCTCGTGGAAAGCATGGCACCGGGCAGCGTGTCACCAATTGGCGCATATGAAAGCCGGTTAACCTGCACCAATGGTAGCGGCTCTTCGACCGTGCTGCCAAACAATGTGCTGACCACCAACTATAATCTGGGGGCGCTGCAATTTGGCGATGCGCTGGTCTGCACGTTCACCAATCGGCCGTTCCCGCACATTCGGCTGCAAAAGCTGCTTGGGCCAGGCGGACGGCGGTTTGATACGGACCAGTTTACGGTGCGGATGCGCAATGGCGCGGCAGTGATTGCCTCAGCCACCACGACCGGCACCGCCGCGACGGTGACCAATGGCGCAACTGCGATGACGATGGTGACCGCCGGGACCGCTTATGCGCTCGACGAAATACCGGCCGGAGCGATGGCGGATTTCAGCCAATATACCCAAGGGCTGAGCTGTACCAACGCCAATGCCAGTTCGGCCACCGTCCTGCCGACCGCCTATCCCGGCAGCGTCACCCCGGTGCTGGGCGATGTCATCACCTGTTCAATCACCAACACGCGCACTGCGGCGAATGCGACGCTGGTGATCGACAAGACATCAGTGCTGTTGTCCGATCCGGTGACCGGCAGCGTCAGCCCGTTCCATCTGCCCGGAGCGATGGTGCGATACAGCATCCGGGTCGCCAATACTGGGTCGCTCACGGTCGATGCCGGGAGCGTCCTGGTGGTCGACACCCTGCCCCTGACGCTGGCGGTAGACACCAGTGCGGCCGTGACCTTTACCAATGGCGCGGTGGCGAGTGGCCTGAGTTTCGCAGCGGCGACGGATGTGCGCTATTCAAGCAGCGGCGCGGCGCCAATCAGCTTTGCGGCCTGCACCTATACCCCCGTCGCCGCCATCGACCCCGCGATCCGCCACGTCTGCATCCGCCCGACTGGCACGATGGCGGGCGCAACCGGGGCCGGACAGCCGAGCTTTACCGTCAGCCTGACCGCCCGGGTGCAGTAGCCGCTTGCCCCGCCCGCGCTTTTGCGGTGAGGTGTCGGGAGCGGACAAAGAGGACCGAACCATGACAGCGGCGCGCATCATCACCGACGGCTTGCGCTTTCCCGAAGGGCCGGTGGCGATGCCCGATGGCAGCATCATCCTGACCGAGATCGAGGCGGGGCGGATTACCCGGGTGGCGGCGGACGGAACCAAGTCGATCATCGCAACCCCGGGCGGCGGGCCCAACGGCCTCGCCATCGGCCCCGACGGGATGCTCTATTGCTGCAATAATGGCGGGTTCAACTATGTCGAAGTGAACGGGATGCTGACCCCGCACGGCATCGCCAGCGATTATAGCGGCGGGCGGATTGAGCGGATCGATGTTGCCACTGGCGCTGTCGAGGTGCTCTACAAGTCGGGCGATTTCGGGTGCATCTTGCGCGGGCCGAACGACATTGTGTTCGACGCCCATGGCGGCTTCTGGTTCACTGACCATGGCAAGCAGGATTTCGCCGCCCGCAGCCACGACATTGTCGGCATCTTCTATGCCAAGGCCGATGGTAGCCACCTCGAGGAAGTGATTTTCCCCAGCTACAATCCCAATGGCATCGGCCTCTCCCCCGACGGCACGATGCTCTATGCCGCCGAAACCTATACCTGCCGGTTGACCGCGTTCAAAGTGACTGCGCCTGGCAAAGTCGACCAGACCGCTGGCGTTGGCGGGCCAGGCATCCCGCTCTATCGCCCCGCCGGCTATAAATTCTTCGACAGCCTGGGCGTTGAGGAATGCGGTAATATCTGTGTCGCCACCATCGGCGAGTGCGGGATCAGCGTGGTGTCGCCTGCAGGCGAATTGGTCGATTTCGTGCCCACCGATGACGTGTTTACCACCAACATCTGTTGGGGCGGGCCGGATATGCGCACCGCGTATGTTACGCTGTCGGGGACCGGGCGGCTGGCGGC
>JANOPV010000028.1:0-2327 GCA_031422035.1 Sphingomonas sp.
GGTCGATGTCGCGATCAATGACGGCGACCTCAAGATCGACGTCTATCGCGCGTCGGGCGCAGGCGGGCAGCATGTGAATACGACTGACAGCGCGGTGCGGATCACCCATTTGCCCACCGGCACCGTCGTCACCTGTCAGGATGGCCACAGCCAGCACAAGAATAAGGACAAGGCGATGCAGGTGCTGCGCACCCGCCTGTATGAGGTGCAGCGCGAGAGCCTAGCCAGCGAGCGGGCAGGCGCGCGCAAATCCATGGTCGGATCGGGCGATCGGTCAGAACGCATCCGCACCTATAATTTTCCGCAGGGGCGGGTGACTGACCACCGCATCAACCTGACGCTGCACCGGCTACCGGAAATTCTGGAGGGCGCGATGGACGAGATGATCGCCGCGCTGATCGCCGAGGATCAGGCGGAGCGGCTGGCGGGGCTGGAGGGTTGAGCATAGCGATTGCGTTGGCCGCCGCCGCCCGCCAACTTGCGCTGGTTACCGACACGCCGCGGATCGATGCTGAGCTGTTGATGGCGCATGCGCTGGGCGTAAAGTGGAACGCTTTGTTGATCTACCCGAACAGTTTTTCGGTGCCAGACGGTTTCGCGGGGCTGGTGGCGCGCCGGCTGGCCTATGAGCCAGTGGCGTATATTACCGGCTGGCAGGATTTCTGGACGATCCGGCTGCGGGTTGGCCCCGGCGTGCTGATCCCGCGCAGCGATAGCGAGACGTTGCTCGATGTAGCAGTCGCTACATTTGGAGCGGCTGGTCCGGCGACGATTCTGGATCTTGGCACCGGGCCGGGGACGCTGTTGCTGGCGGCGCTTGACCAGTGGCCGGGGGCGAGGGGAGTTGGCATTGATGCGTCGGCCGTCGCGTTGGATTATGCGCGCGATAATGCGACGGGGCTGGGGCTGGCTGATCGGGCGACGTTCCTCCATGGCGGCTGGGCGGATGGCGGGGTGGCCGATCTGGTGCTGTGCAACCCGCCTTATGTGGAACGCGGTGCGGTGCTTGATCCGCAGGTTGCTGGCCATGAACCAGCGGCGGCGCTGTTTGCTGGCGCCGATGGTCTGGATGACTATCGCGTGCTGATTCCGCTCTTGTCCGGTCATCTGGCGCCGGGCGGACTGGCGTTGCTCGAAATCGGCTGGACCCAGGCCGACGCCGTGACAGCGTTGGCGCACGATGCCGGGTTCGCGGTGACCCTGCACCGCGACCTTGGTGGGCGCGACCGGGTTTTGGCGCTGCGGCCCTTGGTGTAGGCGCGCCGCGCCGACATCGATGTTTTTCGCTTGGTTTTGAGAGCGGGCACGGCTAAGACCAACAGGTGTCGCTGCAGGGACACCGCCAACGGGGCGGTCCAGCGCGACGCAGCGGGTTCCCACAGGGCAGATTGCCGGGCAAACGCCAGCGAAGGTCGCTGGGTTCCATTCCACGCACAATTTTTAGCATGACAGGGATTTATGCAACCGATCAATAATCGCCAAGCTGGTCGCCGTCGTGGCCGCAACAATCCGCGTCCGCAGGGCAGCAATGGCGGCGGCGGGCAATCGCGCGGTAATCATGACCAGGGCAACCGGATTGACAGCCGGGCGCGTGGCAATGCGGCTCAGTTGCTGGAGAAATACCGCAATCTGGCGCGCGAAGCGCAGCTGTCTGGCGACCGGGTGCAAACCGAATATTATCTGCAATTCGCTGACCATTATTTCCGCGTGCTCGCCGATGTTCAGTCGCGTCGGGACGAACAGCGGCCGCGCGGTGATGATCGCTATGATGATCGCAACGACGATGACGGGCAGAATTTCGGCTTTGGTGATGACGGTGACCTCGGCGATCTGACCGAGGCCGACCGGGATGATCGCCGCGACCGCGACCGCGACCGGGAACGCGAACGCAATCTAAGCCAGGACCGCAGTCAGGGCCAAGATCGCGGCCAAGATCGCAATCAGGGCCAAGACCGTAACCAAAGCCAGGGTGACCGGCGCCCGCGTGAACCGCGCGAGCCGCGCGATGCCCGACCGGAGCGTAACGATCGCCCCGACCGCGATAACCGCCCGGAGCGCGATAGCCGTCCGGAGCGGGATGCCCGCGATAGCCGCCCGCCGCGCTCATCGCGGCCTGAGCGTGCACCGCGCAATGACGCCGACGTCGCCGTCGCTGATCCGCAAGCCTTTGGCGAACGCAACACGAGCGATGATGCGAGTGAGCCCGCCGCCCGGCGCACTGTTGCCCGCCCGCGCCGCCGTGCCTTTGGCGACGACGACGCCGAAGGTTCAGCGCCGCCGATGATTGACGTTGCGGTGCTGCCGCCCGCCATCGGGTTGGCCCCGGC
>JANOPV010000029.1:0-1742 GCA_031422035.1 Sphingomonas sp.
TCGACTTCGAAGGTTTCCGTCATGTGCCGTTCCTCCGCCAACCACCATAACCGTCACCCCAGCGAAGGCTGGGGTCTATCGCGCCTGTCGGCTTCCCCCGATAGGCGCGATGGATGCCAGCCTTCGCTGGCATGACGAGAAGTAGAAGCGAACTCATACTCCCTTACCCTTCGGCTTGCGCGGGGCGCGGGGTTTGCGCGGCGCGGCAGTCTGGCTCTGGCTTGCCGCCTCGATAGCACGCGGCTTACGCGCACCCGGCTTGGCGGCAGCAACATTCGCAGCAGCGCCAGCGCCAGTCTTTGCTGGCGTATCCGTGGTCTTCGGAGTCGCAGGCGGGGCCTTGGCTTTCACGTCGTCCGCCTTCTTGACCTGATCAGCGGTCGCCGGAGTCGGCGCACCCTTCGCCTCACCTGCTCCAGGAGTTGGGCCACCAGCCTTCTCATCGCCCGGCAGCACATATTGCGCGCCTTCCCACGGGCTCATGAAATCAAAGCTGCGAAAATCCTGCGCGAGCGACACTGGCTCATAGACCACCCGCTTCTGCTCTTCGGAATAGCGCAGCTCGACATAGCCGGTCAGCGGAAAATCCTTGCGGAACGGGTGCCCGGCAAAGCCATAATCGGTCAAGATACGCCGCAAATCAGGGTGCCCGCTGAAAATCACGCCATACATGTCGAACACTTCGCGTTCGAGCCAATTGGCGTTCGGCCAGACACCCGTGATGCTGGGCACCGGGGTGTTTTCATCGGTGGATACCCGCACCCGCAGCCGGTGGTTCTTGGTGAGGCTCAACAGGTGATAAACGACCTCAAACCGTTCCGCCCTATCTGGATAGTCAACTCCAGCGATTTCCATCAGCTGCTGATAGGCAAAATCGTTTTTTAACAACGACATAACGTCAAAAACGCTATCGCGCAAAATTGTTATACTACTTTCACCAAGCGCATCATTATCCGCCACATGCGCATCGCCAATCGCAGTTTTCACAGCATCCAGAACACCTTGCGGGTTCACAATCAGCGGGGCGGGAGAAGCCATTTCGCGAACCTCAGCGTTCAATCGTGCCGATACGGCGGATCTTCCGCTGCAACTGCATCACGCCATAAAGCAAAGCTTCCGCGGTCGGCGGACAGCCCGGGATATAGATATCCACCGGCACAATCCGGTCGCATCCGCGCACAACGCTATAACTATAATGATAATAGCCGCCGCCATTTGCACAACTGCCCATCGAGATCACATATTTCGGCTCGGACATCTGGTCGTAAACCCGGCGCAGCGCCGGAGCCATCTTGTTGCACAGCGTCCCCGCGACAATCATCACATCGGACTGACGCGGCGAGGCTCGCGGTGCCGCGCCAAATCGCTCCATGTCATAGCGCGGCATGTTCACATGGATCATCTCTATGGCGCAGCACGCCAAACCGAATGTCATCCACCACAGGCTACCGGTCCGCGCCCAGGCGAACAGATCCTCGGTTGACGTAACAAGAAAGCCCTTATCGCCAAGCTCGCCATTGAGTTCGTCGAAAAAGGCCGCGTCAGGGCCAACCCCATCACTAGGCAATTGTGCGCCAGCGGGCAGGACAAGGTTCGGCGTAGTGCTCATTCCCAATCCAGCGCTCCCTTTTTCCACGCATAGACCAGGCCTAGCGCGAGTTCGCCGAGAAACACCATCATCGCGGTCCAGCCTTGCCAACCAATGTCTTTCAAACTCACGGCCCAAGGAAACAAGAACGCCG
>JANOPV010000030.1:0-5464 GCA_031422035.1 Sphingomonas sp.
CGCGCCAACAGCGTTGTGGGGCAAATGATCGCGACCTGCATCCCCGCCATCGCCGCGACAAAGGCCGCCCGCAGCGCCACCTCGGTTTTGCCAAAGCCAACATCGCCGCAAACCAACCGGTCCATCGGTTTGCCTGCTGCCAGATCAGCCAACACGTCACCAATCGCCGCGTCCTGATCGTCGGTTTCATCATAGGGAAAGCGGTCGGCGAATTCGGGATAGGTGGAATCCGCCGCCGCAATGTCCGCCGGGCGCAGCGCCCGTTCCGCCGCCGTCGCCAGCAATTCGCCGGCAATCTCGCGGATGCGGTCTTTCATCCGGGCCTTGCGCCGTTGCCACGCCTCGCCCCCGAGCCGGTCCAGCGTTGCCCCCTCACCATCACCGCCATAGCGGGTAAGGACGTCGAGATTTTCAACGGGTACGAACAATTTGTCGCCGCCCGCATAGGTCAGCCACACGCAATCATGCGGGCTCTGCCCCACCGGGATCGACGTCAGCCCCTCATAGCGCCCAACCCCATGGTCGCGGTGGACAACCAGATCGCCTACAGCCAGCGTCGCCATTTCCGCCAGAAACGCGTCCGCGCTCTTGCGCCGCTTGGCCCGCCGCACCAGCCGGTCGCCCAGCACGTCCTGCTCAGACAACAGCGCGACCTCGTCCGTCGAAAATCCGTGGTCGAGCGGCAGGATGACCGCCGCCGTTGTCGACGGCCCCGCCGCGCCCAGCGCCGCCTGCCAATGGTCGACCGGCACCATGGCGCTTGCGCCATGATCGGCCAGCAACCCCAGCAATCGTTCCCGCGCGCCGATGGAATAGCTGGCTAGGATAGTTTTCCGTCCGGCGCTGCGCTCAGCGGCTAAATGCGCGATCAGCGCATCATAGATATTCGCCCCCGCCGCCCGCTCTGGTGCAAAATCGCGCGCTGATCCGCTGCTGAAATCCAGCACTTTGGCACTTGGCGGTTCGGCAAAGGCGGTCGCGTAATGGATCGGCCGGTCGGCAATCGCCGCCGCCCATTCGGCGCGCGTCAGGTGCAGCGCCTCTGGCACCAACGGCCGGTAACTGCCCGGTGAGGCCTTCGCCGCTTCAATCCGATTCTCATAATAATCGTCGATGGCGGCAAAGCGATCCGCAATCGCCGCCTCGCTGCCCGCATCCCTGACAATCAGGTCGTCGGCGCCGAGATGGTCGAACAGCGTCTCCAGCCGTTCCTCCATCAGCGGCAACCAATGGTCGAGCCCGGCCAGTCGTCGCCCCTCGCTGATCGCCTGATAGAGCGGATCACCCGTTGCCGTTGCGCCGAACAAATCCCGATAGCCAGAGCGGAACCGCTTGATCGACCCCTCGTCCAGCAGCGCCTCAGCCGCCGGCAGCAACGTCAGCGACGCCGCCCGGTCCGTCGTCCGTTGATCGGCGGGGTCGAACCGCCGCATCGTCTCGATCTCGTCGCCAAAGAAGTCGAGCCGATAGCCCGCTGTTTCGCCTGCCGGGAACAAGTCGACAATCCCGCCGCGCACCGCATATTCGCCGTGGTCCGCCACCGTATCAACCCGGCTATAGCCTTGCGCCATCAACAGCGCCGCCAGTGCATCCCGATCAATCCGCTCGCCCGGCGCCAAATGCGCTGTCAATTGCCTGATCCGAAACGGCGTCAGCGTACGCTGCAGCATCGCATTAGCCGTCGTCACCACCAGTTGCGCGGGGCCCGGCGGGGGCTGCAACGCCGCCAGCGCCGCCATCCGCTGTGATGAAACCGACAGGCTCGGCCCAGCACGATCATAAGGCAGGCAATCCCACGCGGGAAAGCGGATGACGTTGAGTTCGGGCGCGAAATATCCCGCCGCATCAGCAATGGCTTGCATCGCTGCATCATCAGACGCGATCCACACCAGCCGCCCGCGCGCCGCGCGCGCCAGATCGGCGGCCAGCAGGGGCGCAAAGCCCGACGCTACTGAAGACAATGTGCGCGGGCTGCGCGCATCCAAGAGGGCAAATATGTCCGCCATCAGCGCGGAATATCGATATAATCAAGCCGCTGGAGTGCGACCAGCAACGGCCCGGCATAGCGCTCTGGCGCATCGGCGGTGCCTAAGGCCCAGGCCATGATGTCGACATCCTGCTCGTCGATCAGCGCCTCGAACCATGCGCAATCTGCATCGGTCCACCGGGCATGATGGCGGTCAAAAAAACCTCCGACCATGTAATCCGCCTCACGCGTACCGCGATGCCAGGCGCGGTAGGACAGGCGGCGCAGGCGAACGGGATCAAGCATCAATCGAACGGGCTTTCACGAAGGGGCGGACGGCGTCTGGCGCATGGCAGCAGCGCTGTCTATGCTATGCTCCGATAAACATGCGCCCGACCATTCTCAATCCGCTGTTCACAGAAATTTCGGCGCTTAAGGGCGTCGGCCCCCAGGTTGCGCGTGCGCTCGAACGGCTTGGCATTACGCGGGTGAAGGACGCGCTGTTTCACTTGCCAACGGGGCGTATTGAGCGGCGGCAGATCGCCAATCTGGACGAAGGCGTGCCGGGCCACGGCGTCATCGTTCGGTTGACCGCGCATAATTATCGCAGCGGCCCGTCCCCCCGCGCGCCGTTTCGGGTCGATGCCGCGGATGACCTCGGCAATATGGTCGCCATCGTCTATTTCGGTCGCGGACAGGGCATGGCGAAAAAGGCGTTTCCGCTCGGCGAGTCGCGTATCGTCGCCGGTCGACTGGATCGCTATGGTGACGCGCTCCAAATCGTTCACCCCGACCATGTCCAGCCCGCCGACGGCAATCTGCCGCCACCCGCCGATGTTGAGCCCATTTATCCGCTTACCGAGGGCCTGACCAACGGCCGACTGGTTGCCGTGGTTCGGGAAGGCATGGCGACTGCACCCACGCTCACCGAGTGGATCGAACCGGGCCTGCTCGCCGCCAAGTCGTGGCCGGACTGGCGGGCGGCATTGTATCGTGCGCATCTTGACCCACAGGACAGCACAGCGCGCGATCGTTTGGCCTATGACGAGTTGTTTGCCGGGCAGTTGGCATTACTGCTGGTCCGCGAAAGCACGCGCCAGCGCAAAGGGCGTGCGATTATCGGTGATGGCCATCTGCGTGACCGCCTGACCCTGCCCTTTGCGCTAACCGGGGCGCAGCGGCGCTGTATTGCCGAAATTGATGGTGACCTTGCGCAAACCTCGCCCATGCTGCGCTTGCTCCAGGGCGATGTCGGCTCAGGTAAGACGCTAGTGGCCCTGATGGCTTTGCTCGCAGCGGTGGAGGCGGGCGCACAGGGCGCGTTGCTGGCCCCAACAGAGATATTGGCGCGGCAACATCTCGCTACCCTCTCCCGGATGCTGGCTGGCCTGCCGGTCAACATCGCCCTGCTTACAGGCCGTGACAAAGGCCGCGCCCGCGAAGGCACGCTGATGGGGCTGGCGGACGGCAGCGTCCACATCCTGATCGGTACTCACGCCATTTTTCAGGAAGCAGTCAGCTATCATGACCTCGGCCTGGTCGTCATCGACGAACAGCATAAGTTCGGTGTCGCCCAGCGCCTGTTGCTAACCCAAAAAGGTCAGAAGCCTCCGCATGTGCTGGCGATGACCGCAACCCCTATTCCCCGTACCCTGACCCTCGCCGCCTACGGCGAAATGGATGAGAGCCGCCTTGATGAGCTGCCGCCGGGTCGCTCACCGGTCGATA
Organism: Sphingomonas sp.; assembly: GCA_031422035.1. GTDB lineage: Bacteria > Pseudomonadota > Alphaproteobacteria > Sphingomonadales > Sphingomonadaceae > Sphingopyxis. The sequence continues at coordinate 3,695 of JANOPV010000030.1, forward strand.
CCCGGGTCGTTTCGGCGGAACGGCTGGATGCGGTCGTTGACGGGCTTGCCCGGCATCTTAGCGCCGGACACCGGGCCTATTGGGTCTGTCCTCTCGTGGGCGAGAACATCACGAGTGATTTGGCTGCGGCAGAGGAGCGCGCAGCGGCCCTGAAGGCACGGTTTGGCGACCGAGTTGGTCTGGTGCACGGACAGATGAAGGGCGCGGACCGTGATGTGGTCATGGCCGCCTTTGCTGCGGGGACCATCACCCTGTTGGTCGCGACCACTGTGATTGAAGTCGGGGTCGACGTGCCAGAGGCCAGCCTGATGATTATCGAGAATGCTGAGCGGTTCGGCTTGGCCCAGCTTCATCAGTTACGAGGGCGCGTTGGCCGCGGTTCAGCCCAGTCGACCTGCCTGTTGGTCCGCAACCAATCTATTGGCGAAACCGCCCGCACTCGCCTTAGCCTGATGCGAGAGACCAATGACGGGTTCCGCATCGCTGAGGAGGATCTGGCCCTGCGCGGCGGCGGCGAAATCCTGGGCACACGGCAATCGGGCGATGTTAGCTTCGCGCTCGCCGATCCTGAGCAAGTCGGTCGCTTGATTAACGCGGCCCGCGACGACGCCCGGCTGTTGCTCGACCGTGATGGCGGACTCGCGGGTGACCGGGGCCAAGCGGCGCGGGTCGCCCTCTATTTGTTTGAACGTGACGCCGGGGTAGCGCTGTTACGCGGCGGCTGAGGACGCATCGGTTACTTTGACACCAAGCGCCCGGATGAGCGGCAAATAATCGCTCTCGATGATCCGTTCATTGAACTGGATGCCTGTCCTCCCGCCAATCGACCAGATCGTCCGAGCATCAACCCTGCCAATGATCGGTAGCGACACCGTCATCGGCGCATCAATGGCCAATTGGCCATCATGGCGCATTAACAGGCCATCGGCGCTGATATTGACCAGCGTTACCGTCGCTTGCCGCCCATCGGGTAAAGCCGCAGGAATCCGGGCATAAACATCGCTACGCGGTGCCGTGCGCGAATCTGCGCCGGCATAGCTGCCTATGACAGTGTGCATGATGTGAGTCCGGTCATCGCGGCAATGTGAACGGCATTATGTCAACAGCGGGTTAACGGCGCGACGAAACGAGATGCTCGATCAACCGCTTACGGCGAGCCCATGCTTTTTCGCGCCGAGCTGAATGGCTACTGGCTCGGTTCCAACCGTCACGCGAAACATCGGATCTACTTCCACGATGCCATTCACCTTCACCGCACCTTCAAGAACCTTGCGTCGCGCCTCGTTGTTCGACGCCGAAAAACCGAGGTCGCGCAAGACTGCCAATATGCCAGCGCCATCCGTCCCAACCACAACACGCGGCAAATCACCTGAGGCATGACCCTGCTCAAAGGTCGAGACTGCCGTTGCCGATGCGCGCGCAGCTGCTTCCGCGCCGCGGCATAATGTGGTCACCGCATCGGCTAACACCTTCTTAGCCGCATTAACCTCGGTGCCGGCAAGCGCCTCTAGCCGGACGATTTCGTTTAGCGGCAAATCGGTGAATAACCGCAGGAACCGGCCGACATCACGATCATCGACATTGCGCCAATACTGCCAGAAATCGAACGCAGGCAGTGCGCCCTCATTCAGCCAGACGGCACCCTCAGCCGTCTTGCCCATCTTCGCACCACTGGCGGTGGCCAACAACGGTGTGGTGACGCCATAGAGCTCAGCGCCGTCCATCCGGCGGCCAAGGTCGATACCATTGACGATATTGCCCCACTGGTCT
>JANOPV010000031.1:0-3587 GCA_031422035.1 Sphingomonas sp.
AAGTTTTCGTCGAGGGCGACAAAGGTGAAGACGCCGGTGGTGACGGCGACTTCGGTTTGGCCGCGGTCTCGCTGTGCGATCACATCGAGCCGGATTGCGACCGATGTGCGCCCGCGCCGTTCCACTTCGCCGTAGATTGAGATCAGGTCGCCGAGGTGGATGGGGGCGATGAACTCCATTCGTTCAATCGCGACGGTGGCGCAGCGCCCCTGCGCGACCCGGCCAGCGACGATGCCGCCGGCACGATCCATCATCGCCAATATCCAGCCGCCGAAAATATGACCGTTGGCGTTGATGTCGGCAGGCTCCGGAACCACCCGCAGGACAGGGTCGCCGCGCGTGGCCGCAGCTACAGCGTCAGTCATCACAGATCCTTTTCGCGTTCATCGCCGAGCCGGTCGGTGATGACATCATCATGCCCCGACCCAGCCGATAGAAACACCAACCCCATCAGCGCCGCCCCCAGCAGCACCGACACAAACACGCCCGCTGCCGCCGCAATATAGAGATGGATGCTGGCATTGCCGTTGCGCATATACAGAAAGGCAACGGCGACAATCACCGCCAACGCGGCGACGCTGGCCATCCACCACATCAGGCGGCGGTAACGCGCCCACGCATAAGCGGCGTTGCGCGGGTCTTCCAAGGGGGAGGGACGATCCATGACTGCGTCCATAGGCAGACGACTCGCTGGCCCGCAAGGGGAGTGGCGGATTGCACTGCGCGACAGTCGTGATAGCCTGCGCATTGAGGCTGGTGATGGAGGGTGCGATGACGATCAGGGCGATTATGGCCGGGCGTAGCGGCGATGTAATTAGTTGCGGCGAGGATGAGGATGTCGGCACCGTCGTCGCGCGGCTGGTTGAGCGGCGGATCGGCGCGGTGCCGGTGGTGCTGGGGGATCGCGCGGTCGGCATTTTTTCGGAGCGCGACGTTATCCGCTGCATCGTCAAACATGGCGCCGCCGCGATGACGATGCGGATTGGTGATGTCATGACCGCGCCCCCCGTAACCGTGACGCCCGACACCGGGGTGATGGCGGCGTTGTCGCTGATGTCGAAACGGCGGTTCCGGCATTTGCCGGTGGTCGATGGCGAGCGGCTGGTCGCGTTCATTTCCATCGGCGATCTGGTCAAGCACCGGATCGATAGCGTTGAAGCCGAAGCCGCGGCGATGCGGGATTATATTAGCGGGGCCTGACGCGCCGGCCCTTCGCGGTCGCTGTCTACGCTGTCCGCGTTCGCCCGACGCCCGCGAACCAGCGCGACTAGTCGCAGCACTGTCGGCCATTGCAGCCAGCGGCTAAACGCGAAATAGACGGTCGCACCGCCGACAACCTGGAGCGCGAGATGCACCAACGGGTTGATATGCGGTGCTAGCGTGAGATCGACCGTCACGATGATCGCTGCCATCGCGACCGCGCAGGTCAGCGACGGGACAACCGCGGTGAGGACCGCGCCGACCCCGGCATTGGTCGACGGTTTGGAGATGAAGATAGTCGCCAGCAGCAGCAAGGGGGTGCAAATGAGCCAGGCTGTTGCCAGCCCGATCGTGCCGAACTGTACCGCAATCAGAAAGCTGGTGAGAAACAACGCCGCGCCGACGATCGAGGCGCGCATCGATAGATGCGGTCGCCCGGTGGCGTTGTTCACCGGCGTAAACAAGACCTGCAATGTCATTGCCGGCATAGCGAGCGCCGTGAGTTGAACCAGCGGCACCATTGCCTGCCATTCGGCCTTGAATAGGGTGGCGATCAGCGAGGGTGCAACCGCCGCGATCCCTAGAAATAGGGGCGCGGTGACCAGCATGATGAGGCGCAACGAATCCAGAAAGGCGCTGCGCACGGCAACCGGGTTATCCTGCAGCTTGGCATAGGCCGGGAAGGCGACCTGGTTGAGCGGCGGCACGAACTTTGCGACGATCAGCTGGCTGAGGAACAAGGCGGTCGCATAGAGGCCGACATCATGTTCGTTGAGCGCCCGCCCGGCGATGGTAATGTCCGCCTGCGACTGGATAACCCAGCACAGATGGCTGACCATCAGCGCGCCGCCGAACCGGACGATATGACCGGTGCCGCGAAAATCAAACAGCGGCAGCAGGAACATGCGCGCGGCGAAGGTCAGGCAGATGGCGCGGGTGTAGAACAAGGCGATGGGCGCATAGACCAAAGTCCAGACGCCATAGCCGGCGAGCGCGCAGCCGAGCGAAACGCCTGCGCCGACCAACGCTCCCGCCAGATTTGCATAAGCCTGCCGCCGGAAATCGAGCGAGCGGCTGAGGATGACTTCGGGGACGACGATGAACGGGGTCGCAAGATAGATGAACGCCAGATGGTGGAGGAGCGCCTCGATCTCAGGCTTACCGAAATAGGCGGCGACCAGCGGGGCGGCAGCATATTGGATGACCGCAATGCCGCAATTGAGCAGGATCATGATGCCGAGTGTCTGGCGGATGGTCCGCCGGTCGACTTCCTTTTGCTGGATCAGCGCGCTAGCAAAACCATAGCCGTTGAGAAAATCGAGGATCGTCATCATGACTGCGGCCATCGCATAAAGGCCGTAATCTGCCGGTTGCAGCAGATTGAGGACGATCAGCGTGACAGTCCAGGCGATGATCTGTCCGGCAATCTGGCTGCCCGAGCGCCAGATGACGGCGCGGCGGACATCCTGCGCGAGCTGACCGGTCATGCCAGTCGGCGCGGCTTCGACGTCCGGAGCGCTGGCAAGGGAGGGGTCGCTGCTCGTCATTGGGTCGCCTTAACGGGCCTGTCTTAATGGCGCGTTGCCATGCGGGTAGTTTCGCTATGCCATCGCCGCTGCATCTCCAAGCATTGAAATAAAATTGTAAAAAGGGTGTTGACGCGAATCGAAGCCCGCCTTAGAGGGCTCTCCACCGCAGCGGCACAGTCCTTACCGACAGTGCACCAACGCTCGGTCGCCAAAATCGTCGGACAGCCGTCTCCCGGTAGCAATATCGGGAAGGGTTTCTCGTCCGATGTCGTTTTGTGCGGCTCTTTGACATTGTGATGATGTATGAAGGGACATGTGGGCGGCGGCCCCAGGTCCGGCAACTTTAAGGTGCCGGGTGCTTGGGTAAAAAAGCTAAGCCTGACTCGCATGTCTTTAACACGTTTCCATAACGTGGAATTGGCTTGTCTTCCGTTCGCGGACGGCGGGTCCATTTCAAAAATTGTGCAAGTCAGGCTCCTTAAAATGAGCGGCTTTCGATCCGGATATTCCACTGGGTCGTTAGTCGGACATCAAACTTGAGAGTTTGATCCTGGCTCAGAATGAACGCTGGCGGCATGCCTAACACATGCAAGTCGAACGAGACCTCACCTTCGGGTGAACGTCTAGTGGCGCACGGGTGAGTAACGCGTGGGAATCTACCCTTGGGTCCGGAATAACAGTGAGAAATTACTGCTAATACCGGATGATGACGTAAGTCCAAAGATTTATCGCCCAAGGATGAGCCCGCGTAGGATTAGCTTGTTGGTGAGGTAAAAGCTCACCAAGGCGACGATCCTTAGCTGGTCTGAGAGGATGATCAGCCACACTGGGACTGAGACACGGCCCAGACTCCTACGG
>JANOPV010000032.1:0-4932 GCA_031422035.1 Sphingomonas sp.
CTGCATCTTCGACCGAAAAGGCGGCCTGCGATGCGTTGACGTCGGGCGCAAGGCATTCGACGCCGGAACGGCGGATATCCTCGACGAACAGCCCGAGCTTGTCGGTCTGCGCCATGTCGAAGCTCATCGACGCGGCGAAGAAAGTCGCCGGGTGGTGCGCCTTCAGCCAGGCGGTGTGATAGGCGATCAGCGCGTAGCCGGCGGCGTGGCTCTTGTTGAAGCCATAGCCGGCGAATTTGTCGATCAGGTCGAACAATTCGTTGGCCTTGGCGGGCGCGATATCGTTGGCCCCCGCCCCTTCGACGAAGCGCGCGCGCTGCTCGTTCATCTCCGACTGGATCTTCTTGCCCATCGCACGGCGGAGCAGGTCGGCCTCGCCGAGCGAATAGCCGGCGAGCACCTGCGCCGCTTGCATCACCTGTTCCTGGTAAACGAAGATGCCATAGGTCTCAGACAGGATCGGTTCGAGCAGCGGGTGCGGCCAGCTGATCGGTTCGCGACCGTTTTTGCGCGCGCCAAAACTGGGGATATTGTCCATCGGGCCGGGACGGTAGAGCGAGACGAGCGCGATAATATCGCCAAAAGCGGTTGGCTTGACCGCTGACAGCGTCCGCCGCATCCCTTCAGATTCGAGCTGAAACACGCCGACGGTTTCGCCGCGCTGGAGCAGGGCGTAAACGGCTGGATCGTCCCATTCTAGGGTATCAAGGTCGACAACCACGCCGCGCTTGGCGAGCAAAGTGACGGCTTCCTTGAGCACCGACAGCGTTTTCAGGCCCAGAAAATCAAACTTTACCAGCCCCGCCGCCTCGACATATTTCATGTCAAACTGGGTGACCGGCATATCGGAGCCAGGCTCGCGATAAAGCGGTATCAATTGTGCCAGTGGCCGATCGCCAATGACGACCCCAGCGGCGTGGGTCGATTTGTTGCGCGGTAATCCTTCCAGCCGTTTGGCCATATCAATGAGGCGGCGGATCCCGTCTTCTTGCCGATAGAGTTGCTGGAGCTCGGACACGCCGTTGAGCGCACGTTCCAAGTCCCACGGGTCGGCTGGCAGATTGGGCACCAGTTTGGCAACGCGGTCGACCTGATTATAGCCAATTTGCAGCACGCGGCCGGTGTCCTTCAACACTGCCCGCGCCTTCATCGTCCCGAACGTGATGATCTGTGCCACAGTATCGCGGCCATATTTTTGCTGAACATAGCGGATGACTTCGCCGCGCCGGGTTTCACAGAAATCGATGTCGAAATCCGGCATGGATTTGCGCGCCGGGTTAAGAAACCGCTCAAATAGCAGCCCAAGCCGCAGCGGATCGAGATCGGTAATCGTCAGCGACCAGGCGACGACGCTGCCGGCGCCCGAGCCGCGCCCGGGGCCTACTGGAATATCCTGTCCCTTGGCCCATTTGATAAAATCGGCAACGATCAGAAAATAGCCGGGAAACCCCATGTCTGCGATCACGCCGAGCTCATAGTCGAGACGGCTAAAATAGTCGGGAAATTGCGCGTCCAACGGCGTATCGCTGCCATCATCATAGCGCGCCAGCCGCACCATCAGCCCCGCGCGCGCGTCCACCGCCAATTGCGCCGCCTCCGCCGCGCGGTCACCCGAAATACTGGGCAAGATCGGATCGCGTTTCGGGGCGGTGATTGCGCAACGCCGCGCAACGACAAGGGTATTTGCCAGCGCCTCAGGCAGGTCGCTGAACAGGTCCTCCATAAGCTCGGACGACTTAAGCCACGCCTCTGGTGAGCTGCGCCGCCGATCCTCGCTCTCAATATAGGCGCTCTGGGCGATGCACAGGAGGGCATCGTGCGCAGCGTGGAAATCCCGTTCTGCGTAGCAACAGGGATTAGTCGCGACTAATGGCAGGTCACGCGCATAGGCCAGCGCGATCAGTGCCGCCTCTGCCCGCTGTTCCACCGCGTCGCCACGCCTGGAAAGCTCAATGTACAGCCGGTTCGGGAACAGCGCGACCAGTGCATCGGCATAGCTGGACGCTGCATCTGCCTGCTCGTCGGCGAGTAGCCGGGATAATGCGCCCTCAGCCCCGGCGGTGAGGCATAGGAGGCCATCGGTGCGCCCTTCGAGCATGGCCATCGTCAGATGCGGATCAGACCCGGCGGGCGGCGTCAAATGGGCATCGGATACCAATTGGCACAAATTGGCATAGCCCGCCTCGTCCTGTGCCAGCAAGGCAAGCCAGTCGATAATCGGGCTGGAAGCGGGCGTGTCCGGCCTGGCGATACTGACCAGGCTGCCAATAATGGGCTGCACACCTGCGGCGAAACAGGCATCGGAAAAGGGCATCGCAGCGTAAAGGCCGTTCCGGTCGCATAGCGTGGCAGCCGGAAAGCCGCGCATCGCCGCTGTCGTGGCAATCGCCTTTGGCTCGAAAGCGCCTTCGAGCATGGTGTAGCTTGAAAAGATACGAAGGGGAACGAATGGCGCGTGCGGCATGAGCGCACCTTAGCGTGGCAGCGGCGATTCGATAGCCCCAGACTGGCCGATCAGAGCAGTGATTCAATCTCTCGGCGCATGAGGTCCGGACGCACCGTTGGCGCGTGGCGCGAGACAACCTGGCCCTGGCGGTTGACAAGGAATTTGGTGAAATTCCATTTGATCGCTCCGATCCCCAGCAGTCCAGTTTTCTCCCGCTTGAGCCACTGCCATAACGGGTCAGCGCTCGGACCATTCACATCGATTTTCGCAAACATCGGAAAGGTGACGTCATAGGTCAGCGAACAGAAATTGGCGATTTCTGAGGCGTCACCGGGTTCCTGCGCACCGAACTGATTGCACGGAAAAGCCAGGATTTCGAGGCCGCGCTCATGATAGTCGCGGTGCAGCGCCTCCAGCTCCTTATATTGCGGGGTGAAGCCGCATTTGGAGGCGGTGTTGACGATCAACAGCACCTTGCCAAGATGTGCAGCCATCGCTTCGCGACCGCCGCCGGGGAGGCCCACTTCAAATTCTGCCAAACCTGTCATCACATCAAGCTCCTGGAAAATCGTCACGCCCAGCTAAGGCGATAATGTCACCGACCGCCATGGTTCCTTGCAAACCGGCGTCGATAACGACCCGGGCGCGGTCAGCCGCTGGCATCGCAAGAACATCGGCAACCACCGCACTAAGCGCACCGCGCCGGACTTCGCGAAAATCTATGTCGCGGTCGGAGCCGCTATCGTCGCGTTCCAGCAAGATTGCGGTTGCAGTCCAGTCGATCACAGTCATTCCAGCACTCCTTCATGCAATCGCACCACCCGGTCCATCCGTTCGGCCAGCCGTTCATTATGCGTCGCAACGATTGCCGCCGACCCCTCATCGCGGACCAGCGATACAAATTGCGCAAAAACTATATCCGCAGTCTTTTCGTCGAGATTGCCGGTCGGCTCATCAGCTAGGATCAAGCGCGGGCGGTTGGCAAGGGCGCGGGCGACGGCGACGCGTTGCTGTTCCCCGCCCGACAGTTGCGCCGGCTTATGCGTTACACGTTCGGCCAAGCCCAAACCGCCGAGCAGATCATACGCGCGAGCGGTCGCAACGTCAGGCGCGTCGCCGCGGATCAGCTGCGGCATCATCACGTTTTCAGCGGCGGTGAAATCGGGCAGGAGATGATGAAACTGGTAGATGAAGCCCAGCCGGTCGCGGCGCAGCACGGTGCGGGCAGCGGCGTCCATGCTGTGCGCGGCCTCCCCCATCATGATGATTTCGCCGCCAAAGCCACCTTCCAGCAGCCCGACGGCTTGCAGCAGGGTGGACTTGCCAGAGCCCGACGGCCCGAGCAGCGCGACTATTTCGCCGGCGTTGAGCGTCAGATCGACGCCGCGCAGGACATCGATTGTCGCGGTGCCTTGGGTAAAAGTGCGGGTCAGGCCGCGAATGGCGAGGACGGTTTCACTCATAACGCAAGACCTGAACCGGATCGGTATTCGCGCCCTTTAGCGCAGGATAGAGCGCCGCAAGGAAGCTGAATACGACCGACATGACGCAGATCAGCGCAATTTCTACCGGATCCGGCTTTGACGGCAATTCAGTCAGAAACCGCACGGAGGGATCCCACAGATTTTGCCCGGTCATGAACTGGATGCCATTCACCACCCCTTGCCGGAAAAACAGGAAGAGGAACCCGAGCCCCAACCCCGCCAGCATCCCCAGCACGCCGATCGTCGTGCCGATGGTAATGAATATCCTGAGGATCGAGCCACGATCCACGCCCATGGTGCGCAGGATGGCAATGTCGCGCGTGCGGGTTTTGACCAGCATGATGAGCGACGACACGATGTTAAACGCGGCGACGAGGATGATGATCGACAGCACCGTAAACATCGCCACCCGCTCCACCGCGAGCGCATCAAACAGGCTGCTATTCATTTGCCGCCAATTGGTGATCTCTGCCCGGCCGGCCATGGCCTGTGCCAGCGGTTGCAGGATGGTTTCGACATTGTCCGGATCAACCGTATCGACGCGGATCATGCCGACGCTGTCGCCCGAAAGCAGCAGCGTTTGCGCGTCGCCCATCGCCATGATGGCATAGGCTTCATCCAGCTGAAACACCCCCAGCTCAACAATCGCGCCGACGGTGTAGCCGATCTCACGCGGGACAGTGCCGAACGGCGTGGCGCGCCCAGTGGGGTTGATGATGGTGATCCGCGAGCCAACCTGCGCGCCCAGATTTTGCGCCAGTTGTGACCCCAGCGCCACCCGCTGCGACCCGGCAACGATACTGTCGAGCCGCCCGGCCCGCACCCGCGCGCCCAGCGTGCGATTGGATCGAATGTCGCGTTCCAACATGCCGCGCACCAGCACACCCTCTGCGCGGCCGCGATGATTGGCATACATGGGTTGTTCGATCAGCGGGGTGGCGTCGGTCACACCCGGCGTCGCACGCGCCTGCGCCAGGACATCGCGCCAGTTGTCGAGCCGCC
>JANOPV010000033.1:0-3928 GCA_031422035.1 Sphingomonas sp.
GGCTTTGGGCCGGGCGGCGGTAGGGCATCATGCTCAACCGTCGCCCGGCCCTCGCGCCACAAACGGCATTAACCATGAAATCACGCTCCTCGCTTCTGTTACCGCTCCTCGCCGGGGTCGCTTCTGCGACTGTCCCAGGCGTTGCGGTTGCACAGCAGCAGCGCGTGATCAGCAACACCGCCTCAATCGAGTGGACAGCAGGCAGCGGACCGCGCAGCGTTCAATCAAACCGGGTCGACATCACGGTCACACTACCGGCCCCACCCAACCCCTTTAGCGCCGCGATCTACCGGATCGGTGGCAGCACTAGCGGGCGGCTTAGCGAATTATCGGGCACCGGATGCCCCGTCAGCGGCGGCGGCGGTCAGGGCCCGCTTAACAGCGGCAGCGGTTCACGGGCCGTCGGCCTGACCCCGGAAGCGCGTTTTTCCGTCGGCGAGTCCGTCGGCTTTGGTGTCAGCTCCGGTGCGGATAACCGTGATCCGTTGGTCCGCGAGACGCTCACCGTCCGCATTCGCACCGACACTGGCGACGAAGAGCTCCTGAATTTGCGTGAAGATGCGCCAAATAGCGGCTTTTTCGTCGGATATTTGCCAACTGTACGGATGCCACCGGCACCAACGCAGATGGATTGCCGCCTCTCGGTCATTTCAGGCCGCGATACCGGCATTACCATGATCCGCGACAGCGACGCGGTGATCCTCTCCCAGGCGGCGGTGGATTTTCTCGTTGATCCGTTCGGGATCGTCTTTGACAGCGGCGACGGCACGCCCGTTCCGGGTTCGATCGTTACGATCGTCAACGCTGATACTGGAGCCCCAGCACAGGTCTTTGGCGACGACGGCGTTTCGGCCTATCCAAGCAGCATTGTCACCGGATCGACAATCACCGACGGCGGCGGCACGGTTTATAGCTTCCCACCAGGCGACTATCGCTTTCCATTCGTAGCGCCTGGCCGATACCGGCTGGTTGTTCAGCCGCCGGCGCCCTATCGTGCGCCATCGGTCGCAACACCCGCGGAGTTGGCGGGTTTCCGTCGTCCTGACAACGGCCAGCCCTACACGATCACCGATGGGTCCTACAGCCGGGCGTTCGAGCTGTTTACGCCGGAGCCGGTACGAATCGATATTCCGGTTGATCGGACGGGCGATGCCCTGATTATCACCAAAACGGCGCACACACAGGTCGCTTTGCCCGGCGATGTCGTGCGGTATCGCATTGATGTGCGTAATTCTGACCCCCGGCGAACAACCGGCGCGGTGACGGTTACCGATGTGCTCCCTGCTGCCATGCGGCTGCGGGTGGAGACGGTACGGCTCAATAACGTGCTCGTAACGCCGATAGTCACCCCCGATGGGCGAAGTTTTTCGCTTATCGTGCCGCCACTTGTGGCAGGCGGCAGCGCACAGGTCACCTATTTGGCCGAAATCAGGCCCGATGCGTGGGTTGGCGACGCCATCAACATCGCTGAGGCTCGCGATAGTCGCGGCGCCGTGTCAAATATCGCCGATTCGCAGGTGCGGATCGAGCGCGACATCATCGGCGAGCGCATAACCATCATCGGCCGCATCACCAGCGGTGGTTGTAGCGCCGATCCGGCGACTGCGCCCGGCGTTGGCCGGGTTCGCGTGATGCTCCAGGACGGTAGCTTTACCGTCACTGACAGCGACGGCCGCTACCATTTTGAGGGCGTCAGGCCAGGACTGCATGTTGTGCAGTTCGATCCGACCACCCTGCCCCGCGGCACCGCGCCGAGCAATTGCGCGCCCAATAATCGCGCTGCCGGCAGTGCGATTTCGCGCTTTGTCGAGGGTCGTGGTGGCGAGCTCCGCCGTGCAGATTTTCGTGTTGATAATCAGACAGTCGAGCAGCAACTTGCGGCAGTTGGCGGCGCGGAAACGCGTGTTTTAGAGCCTGCGCCAGTGCGGCCGACGGTGGCCGACAGCCCGGTTGCGGCTGGCAGTGGACGCGACTGGTTTGCCGGGTTGGAGCCCGGAATCCGTTGGCTGTTTCCGGAGCCAGAGCATAATCCACGCTCGCCATCGGTGCGGATCGCCATCGCCCATTTGCCGGGTCAGCGGGTTGAGTTGCTGCTCGCCGGGCGTGCCATCGACGCAGTCAGTTTTGAAGGCTCGACGGCCAGCCCCGACAACCGTGCAGCCGTAAGCATCTGGCGCGGCGTCGAAATCACCGATGGTGACAACCGTTTTACCGCCCGCGTGCTCAACGCAGATGGCTCGGTCGCGGAGACGCTGACCAATAATGTCCATTACAGCACTCAGCCGATGGCTGCGACGCTGCTGCGTGAGCAATCGCTGCTGATGGCCGATGGCGTGCGTCGCCCGATCATTGCCGTGCGGCTCACCGACCGCGCCGGACGGCCCATTCGCCAGGGTCTGGTGGGTGATTTCGCCATCTCCGCGCCCTATCGCGCCGCTGCCGAACTTGATGCTGAGCAATCACGGCAGTTGGCAGGTCTTGAACGCGCCAATCCCACCTGGCGCATCCCTGGCGACGATGGCGTGGCCTATATCGAGCTGGAGCCAACGACAGCCTCTGGCACTGCCCAGCTCAGCTTCTTGTTCCGCGACGGCGAAATCACCCGTCGCCAGACGGTTGACCTGTGGCTGAACCCTGGCGATCGCCCGTGGACTGTCGTTGGTTTTGTCGCTGGAACAATCGGTTACAACACGCTCAACGACCGGATGGAGCCACTGGCGGAAGCCCTGCCCAGCGATAATGTCGATGGCCGGGTCGCGCTTTATGCCCAGGGCCGGGTCCTTGGCCAATGGCTGATGACCATGGCCTATGACAGCGACCGGGAAGCCGATGAGAGCCGTTTTGGCGGCGTCATCGACCCGCGCGCCTATTACACCGTCTATGCCGACCGCGCCGACCGCGGGTTTGACGCAGCGACCGTGCGCAACCTCTATCTGCGGCTCGAACGCCCGCAATTTGTCGCGCTGTTCGGTGACTTTGAGACCGGCTTTAACGATACTGAGCTAGCCCGCTATCAACGCGCGATGAATGGCGTGCGCGCCGCCTATCGCGGCGACAATCTGGCAGCCTCGGCATTCGTCGCCGACACTCCGTATCGCCACCGCCGCGATGAGCAGCAGGGCAACGGCCTGTCTGGCCCATACCAGCTCAGCGCCCGCGGTATCCTTGCCAACAGCGAGCGGATCGTCATCGAAACCCGCGACCGGCTGCGCTCGAACGTCATCGTCGACACCCGCGTGCTGGTCCGTCATATCGACTATGACATCGACTATTTCGCCGGCACGCTGCGCTTCCGCGAGCCAATCCTGAGCCGCGATAGCGCGCTAAACCCGCAATTCATCATCGCCGATTACGAAGTCGATGGTGTCGGACAGCGCGTGACCAATGCCGGTGGCCGGGTCAGCTGGACCAGCACTGACGACCGGCTGCGGATCGGCGCGACTGTCATCCATGACGAAAGCGACGTTGTGCGCACCAATATGGGCGCGGTCGACGTTCGCTTTCGCCCCGGCGCGGCAACCGAGGTCCGTGCTGAATTCGCAATGAGTGATGCCACCGTGCGCCCCGGCGCTAGCGGTGCAGCGGCTGGCGAAGCCCAGGCATGGCTGGTTGAAGTTGAGCATCATGGTGAGCAGTTCGACCTGTTGGCCTATGCCCGCCAGCAAGAGAGCGGCTTTGGCGTCGGACAGCTCAATGCCGGAACCAATGGTAGCCGCAAGATCGGCCTGGATGGCCGCGTGCGCCTATCGAGCGACTTCTCGATCATTGGCAGCCTGTGGAATGAAACCCGCCTCGATACGGGCGCGAGCCGCTATGCAGGCCGGATGCTCGCTGAATATCGCGTGCAGGACACCAGCTTCCGCGCGGGCCTGACCTTTGCCGATGACGAATTGGCTGATGGCAGCCGCAACAGCTCGACCTTGGTCCA
>JANOPV010000034.1:0-8354 GCA_031422035.1 Sphingomonas sp.
AATCTTTTTCGCGCACCGCACGTTCAGCTGGGGCAGCGAGGCGCGGGGTAAGGCGCATGTCCATGTCGTTATCATCGGCCTGACGCATCGCGACAATGAACCCGATGACAAACGGCTGTTCAGCTATCCCGATATCAAAGGCGATCCGGTGGAAAGTGCACACAATGCGCTGACGGCCTATCTGTTTGATGCAAGGGGTGTGGCGAACCGGCATTTGGTAGTCAGAGAAACAACCAAGCCACTTGTTTCAAGTGCACCCCCGATGCGCATGGGTAGCAAAATCGTCGACGCGCAAAATTTTATTTTCAACGCACAAGAGCGAAGCGAATTTTTGCGGGTTGAACCAAATGCGGCAAAATATCTCGTTCCGATGATTGGCTCGCACGAACACATTCAGGGAGCCAAGCGATGGATATTGGCGCTTCAAAAGTGTCCACCTAACGAATTGAAGGCTATGCCCTATGCGCTTAAACGTATTCAAGCGGTAAAGGCATTTAGATCGAAAAGTCAGAAAGCAGGAACTCGAAAACTAGCGGAATTTCCGACAGAATTCGAGGTGACAACTATTCCGACTGCGCCGTATTTAGTCGTGCCAAGAGTATCATCGGAACGACGAGATTACGTCCCATTTGGATGGGAAACGCCACCAACGATTCCGACGGATGCAGTGATCGTGTTACTCGATGCGACTACGAGTGATTTCGCGATTTTGACAAGCCAAATGCACATGGCCTGGCTGCGTCACATGGGCGGACGACTAAAAAGTGATTTTCGCTATTCGAATGTGATGGTCTACAACACCTTCCCATGGCCCGAAGCCACCGCCGCACAGCGCGCCAAAATCGAAACGCTGGCGCAGGCGGTGCTCGATGCGCGCAGCGTGCACACCACCTCCAGCCTTGCCGACCTATACGATCCCGACACCATGCCGCCCAATTTGCGCAAAGCGCACGCCGCGCTCGATACCGCCGTGGACCGGCTATACCGTCCCGCCCCCTTCGCCAGTGATCGAGACCGCGTCGAACATCTGTTCGGCCGCTACGAAGCCCTCATCAATCCGCTCGAACGGCTGGGCATAGCCAAAAATAAACGCGTGGCGAAAAAGGCGGGTATCGAATGACGCTGCACAACGCAGCCAATAACACTCCGTCGCTCCAGCGCAGGCTGGAGCCTATCGCGCCTGTCGGGCGGAAAACGACAGGGCGGTGTTGCCCCGACAAACGTGATGGCCAGTGATGGGTCGGTTCGTGCCCCGGACGAGCCTTGAACATGTGGGGCATGTTCAACCCATAACGCCTACGCTGGGGCGACGAATAACGGGGCTTTGGTTCCACCGCGCAAGCTGTGGCCGCTCAGGCTGGTGGCCGGAACCCCGTCAGCAACGCGCGCAGATCTGGCTCTTCCACTTCCTCCGCGGCCTCCAGCGGGCTGAACCAGGCGCGGGTGCGCTGGTGCGCTTCTTGCCAATCATCGGCTTCGTTGAGGACGAGCAGCGGCCAGACGCTGACCGTCATCCGCGCGCCCCGCGGATTGTCTTTCAGGCCCAGCGTTGCGCCCGGCGCGGGACGCTTGCGGTAGCGATAGGTACCGATGGCGGCGGGGGCGATGGTGCCCCAGACCCCGGCCTCTTCGCTGGCTTCGCGCAGGGCGGCGCTGCGCTCATCCTCGCCGGCGTCGACATTGCCCTTTGGCAGGACCCAGCGCCCGGTATCGCGGGAGGTGACGAGCAGCACCTGAATGCCGCCGAGCACGCCCGCACGATAAGGGAGCGCGGCGACCTGGCGGTTGGCGGCGCGATTGGCGGCGCGGTTGGCGGGGCGGCTAGGTTTGGCGGACGGCTTTGCGATGGTGGCGGGCCTGTTACATAATGATGACGATTATGTTGCGTAATAATGACAAATGGCCCGCGTGCAAACTCGCCCCTTTCCATTTGCACCAGTGTCAGTAAGCTAACATTCTATGGCTGATTATGATCCCTCTCACCCGCCTGTTGGCGCGCCCGCGGCGGCGATTGATGTCGATGTGCTGATCGTCGGCGCCGGGATTTCCGGCATCGGCATGGCGGTGCATCTGCAAAACGCACTGCCGGGCAAAACGTTCGCGATCCTTGACCGGCGGGCCGACCTAGGCGGGACATGGGACCTGTTTCGCTATCCCGGCATCCGGTCCGACAGCGACATGCACACGCTGGGGTTTAGTTTTGAGCCGTGGACGCATGAAAAGGCGATTGCCGACGGGCCGTCGATCCTAGCCTATCTCAACCAGATCGTCGATCAGCGCGGATTGCGTCAGCATCTGCGACTGGGCCACCATGTGACGGCGGCGGCGTGGGACAGCGCGGCGGCGTGCTGGACCGTGACATCGACGCTGAGCGATGGGGGGGATGGGGCGGACGGGGCGGAGACGGTGGTGCGCGCGCGGTTCCTGTATCTGGGCGCAGGCTATTATGATTATGACGAGGGCTATGACCCCGCCTTCCCCGGCCGCGCGGACTTTGCCGGACAGGTGATCCACCCGCAATTCTGGCCAGAGGGGCTGGACTATGCGGGCAAGCGGGTGGTGGTGATCGGCTCTGGCGCGACGGCGGTGACTTTGGTGCCGGCGCTGGCGGATGCGACCCAGCCGGGGGGCGGCGCGGGGCATGTGACGATGCTGCAACGCACGCCGACCTGGTATTTCATCCGCCCGGCCAAGGACGGCATGGCCAATTTCCTGCGCCGAGTGCTGCCCGAACGCTGGGCCTATGGCCTCACCCGGTTCAAAAATGTCCGGCTGCAGAATTTTGCGTTCAAGCTGGCGCGGCGCAATCCGGAACGGGTGAAGACCGCGCTGATGGGCAAAATCCGGGAGGCGATGGGCGACCAGCTGAATGAGGCCGATTTCACCCCGCCCTATAATCCGTGGGACCAGCGGCTGTGCCTGGTGCCTGACGGCGATTTCTTCAATGCGCTCAAGGCTGGCCGCGCCGATGTGGTGACCGACCGGATCGCCAAATTCACCGCGACGGGCATCACCCTGGAAAGCGGCAAGACGCTGCCCGCCGATATTGTGGTGACGGCGACGGGGCTGAAACTGGCGGTGGCGGGCAAGATCGCGGTCAGCGTCGATGGCCAGCCGGTCCACTGGCCCGACCATTATTATTATAAGGGCTGCATGTTCTCGAACATCCCCAATCTTGCCATCGTCTTTGGCTATCTCAACGCCAGCTGGACGCTGAAGGCCGATGTCGTCAGCGCCTATGTCTGCCGGTTACTGGCGGCGATGGACAAGCAAGGCGCGGTTGCTGCCACGCCAACGCTGCGCCCGGAGGATGCGGCGGACGCGGAGCAATTGTTCGATTTCTCATCCGGCTATATCCAGCGCGCGCTCGATTATTTGCCGCGCAATGGGGCCGCTGCGCCGTGGAAGCTCAATCAGGACTATCTGCATGACCGCGGCATCATGCTGAAAGAGCCGGTGGCCGACGGGGTGCTGAGGTTCAGCCGCGCGCGAGTGGACGCCTGAGCCGGTCTAGGCGTCAGTCAGCGCGCGGCCCCGACGACGGCGGCGGCGGACGAACCAGATGACGAGCCCGGCGATTAGCGCGACGAACAGGACGAAGCCGACCGCGATATAGACGCGCACATTGTCCCAATTATCGATGAAAGTCAGCGATACCGGGCGGGTGGCGGCGCGAGTGACATTCCAGCCGATGATCTGTGCCGGGGCAGTGCCCGCTTGCGCGAAACTGAGCTGCACCTCGCTCCATGGGCCCGCATCATTGCCGGCGATGACGATCGCGGTTTCCCGGCGATCCGTGGCGTTGTCAGTGGAGACTGAGGTGTTGAACTGATAATCGGTCAGGCGCCACGCGACGTCGACTGTTTCGGGACACTGGGTGGGTAGCTGCGGAAACAATGGCTGGCTTTGCGCCCACAGCGACGGTTCCATTTGCGGCTGCAAGGTGGCGGGACCGCTGCACAGCGCCTGCGCAGTGCGGACAATTTCAGCTTGTCGCTCAACCCCGACCATCTGGTCGAGCGTTTGCTGAAAGCTGCAGCCAGACAGCGTAACGATGCTGAAAATGACGAGTGCCAGTGCATGACCTATACGCATCATTACCCCCTATGCTGAACGATGCGACCCGTCTAACTTCTGAAACATGACTGATTTTTCCATCCTAGTCCAGCCCGACACGGGCCAGACCGCGCGCACCATCCACATCATCGACAAAAGCGGGTTTGCCGACTGGTTGAACGCGCAGCCGGAACGCGCGCGCACGGCGGTGGCGGCGGTGCGGCTGAAAGCTGAGACGGGCGCGCATGCCATCCTGCCCGGTGACGGTGCCGACGAGTGGAGCGTGGTGGCGGTGGTCAAGGATGGAGGCGCGCTCTCCAGCTGGTGCCTCGCCAAAATCGCCGGGGCATTGCCCGCTGGGAGCTACCGCTTAGCGGGCGCGAGTGTCGGCCGCGGCGGGCTGGGCTGGATGCTGAGCCAGCATGTGTTCGACCGCTATAAGCCGGTTAAAGACCCCGAGGGGCCGCGCGTGCTGTTATGTGCTGAGCCGGGGCAGATTGCGCCGCTGGTGCGTGAGGCGGGCGCGGTGGCGCTGGTCCGCGATCTAGTCGATACGCCCGCCGCCGATATGGGGCCGGATGAATTGGAACGGCAGGTGGCGCTGCTGGGCAAGGCGCATAAGGGGGAAGTGACGATCACCAAGGGCGCAGCGCTGCTCGATGGTTATCCGATGATCCATGCGGTGGGCCGGGCGGCAAGCCGCGAGCACGCCCCGCGCCTGATCGAACTGCTATGGGGCGATGTCCGCCACCCACGCATCGCCATTGTCGGCAAGGGCGTGTGTTTTGACAGCGGCGGGCTCGACATCAAACCGGCGGCGGGCATGGCGCTGATGAAAAAGGATATGGGCGGTGCGGCGCACGCCATCGCGCTGGCCCGGTTGGTGATGGAAAACGCGTTGCCGGTGCGGCTGCACCTGCTGATCGCGGCGGTGGAGAACAGCATTTCGGCGGACGCGATGCGGCCCGGTGATGTGCTGACCAGTCGCCAGGGGATCACGGTCGAAATTGACAATACCGATGCCGAAGGGCGGCTGGTGCTCGCCGATGCGCTGGCCAAGGCGGTGGAGGATGAGGCAACGCTGATCCTCGATTTCGCGACGTTGACCGGCGCGGCGCGCGTGGCGCTGGGGCCGGATTTGCCCGCGATGTTTGCCAATGATCCAGCGCTAGCGGCAGACCTGTTGGCAGCGGGGACCGAGCGTGACGATCCCGTATGGCAGCTGCCATTATGGGACGGCTATGACGAGATGCTGAAATCCGACATTGCCGACATTACCAATGCCCCCACTGGCGGCTTTGCTGGGGCGATTACCGCCGCGCTGTTCCTGCGGCGCTTTGTGCCAGCGTCGGTGCCGTGGGCGCATTTTGACACGTTCGCGTGGCGGCCAGCGGCCAAGCCCGGGCGGCCCAAGGGCGGCGCGGCGCTGGGCCTGAGTGCGAGCTGGGCGATGCTGCACGCGCGGTTCGGGCGGTAAACCTGCTCAAAAATTCAGTGCCGCCACCTCGGCTCCCGCGCCCATCGCACCCTGCCCGGCGGGGCAGCGGATCAGCCAGTCCGCGGTGAGCAACGGGGCCTGAGTGCCGCTGTCCTGATTGGTGAGCGGGATCAGGCCGCTCTCGCCCCAAGACGCACGGACGAAGGTTTCGCGGTCGCCGGTGGCGCTAAGCGGGGCGGCCAGCGGGAGGGTGCGCCAGCTTAGCGCCGGGCCGCTCTGCCCCAATAACTGCGCAACCAACGGCACCATGAACAGCCGTGCGGTGACCATCGCCGAGGTCGGATTGCCGGGCAGACCGAGGACGAGCTTACGGCCTGCCCGGCCTAGCCACACTGGCTTGCCGGGTTTGATCGATACTTTCGAAAAGATGAGGTCAAGGCCGTGCGCAGCGAACATCGGTTTGGCAAAATCGCGGTCACCGACCGATGCGCCGCCAGTGACGATAACGAGATCGGCAATCTCCAGTGCGGCGGCCGCGAGGCGTTCGAGCGCAGTGAGGTCGTCGCCGCCAAGGACCCGGTGGACCACGCGTGCGCCAGCAGCTTCGGCCATCGCTGCGACGCCGATGCTGACGCTCTCGGGAACGGCATGGTCACGCAGATGGGCGCTGCCCGGCGAGGCGAGTTCATCGCCGGTGCTGATAATCGCCACGGTTGGTTGGCGGGTGACGCTGATCTCAGCCTGATCGGCAGCGGCGGCAGTGACGAGCGCGCGCGCCGTGAGCCGGGTGCCAATGGGCAGCAGCAGTGCGCCGGGGGCGAAATCACTGTGCGCGCGGCGGATATAGGGAGGATCGGCGGCGCTGTGGTTCAGGGTGATGTTTTCGCCGCCGCGGGACACCGCCTCCTGAATCACCACCCGGTCCGCACCGTCCGGCATCACCGCGCCCGTGAATATCCGCACCGCCTGCCCCGGCCCGACCGACCCGACAAACGGCGCTCCAGCAGCGCTTTGGCCGGTGAGGGTTAGCGTCGCGCCGGGTGCAGCATCGGCTACTGCATAGCCATCCATGGTCGACACATCGGTGCGCGGCGCGCCAGTGCGGGCGTGGAGCGGGGCGGCGAGGACGCGGCCAGCGGCATTAGCGATGGCGACCGCTTCGGCTGCGAGCGGCGCGGCGGCCTGTGCCAGCAGCGCCTGCGCGGTGTCGAAATCGATCATCAGCGCGCCCAGCTACCGGTCTTGCCGCCGGTTTTTTCGATGACGGTGATGCCGCCGATCACCATGGTCTGGTCAGCAGCTTTCAGCATGTCGAACAGGGTCAGACAGGCGACCGAAACCGCGATCAACGCCTCCATCTCCACCCCGGTGACGCCGGTGCAGCGCACCTCTGCGACCACCGCAAAGCCGGGCAACGCATCATCGGGCGTGATCGTGACCGCAACCTTGGTCAGCGGCAGCGGGTGACACAGCGGGATCAGCGCGGACGTTTGTTTGGCGGCCATGATCCCAGCGAGTTCGGCAGTGCTGATGACCGCGCCCTTGGGAGCCTTGCCGTCGCGGACCAACGCCAATGTGGTGGGCAAGCAGGTCAGCATCCCGGTCGCAGTGGCGCGGCGCGCGGTCGCGGCCTTATCCCCCACATCGACCATTTGCGCGCGGCCACCGGCGTCGATATGCGACAGGTCAGTCATGCGGTTGTTCCCCAGCGGGCGTGATCAGCACGGTCGGCAGCGGTTGGCTCAATCCAGTGGCGCGCGCCGCTGCATTCCTCATATTTCCAGAACACCGCTTCGGTTTTGAGGGCGTCCATCATATAGTCCACCGCGTCAAACGCCGCGCGGCGGTGGCTGGCGGCGGCAGCGACAAAGACGATGTCCTCGCCCGGTGCGATGCGGCCATAGCGGTGGAGGATGGCGGCATCGCTGATCGCAAATCGGGCGAGCGCCGCGTCGAATATGGCCTGCATCGAAGCCAAAGTAACGCCGCGATAGCTTTCCAGCACCAGCGCATCGATTGCTGATCCATCCGTCGCCTCCGCGCGCATCCGCCCGGTAAAGCTGGCGATCGCCCCGACGTCGGCGACCATTGCGATGAAGGCGGTGAGCGCGGTGGCCGCAGCAAATGGTTCGGCGGTGAGCGTGCAGTGTGGCATCGTCAGCCCCCCGACACTGGCGGGAACAGCGCCACCAGCTGGCCGGGACGGACGTGTGTGTCGTCAGCGACGATGGCTTCATCGACACAGGCGCGGATGGGTGCCGCGGTCAGTATTTCGGCGAGCGCTGGGTGCGCGGCGACGAGCACTTGCTTGAGCGCGGCGATGCTGCACCCGGCGGCGGCGATGCTGACGGTTACTAATGGACCCGCCGCATCGGCAAGACGCCCGCAGAGTTCGACTGACAACGTGGCGACGGCGGTCACCCTCAACCGCCGATGGAAGCGAGATGCGGGGTCGCACCGCTATTGCCCGCGTGTAGGCGATGGGCGAGTGCCTTGGTCGCGGTCAGCGCGGTGATGCGGGCGATCAGCGCGGCCTGCTGGTCGTCCGACTGGAGCAGTGGGCGCAGATCGATGCCGCCGTCGCCGAACAGGCACAAATGCAGCTGCCCAGTGGCCGATACCCGCAGGCGGTTGCAGGTTGCGCAGAAATCCTGGGCATAAGGGGCGATGATGCCAATCCGCCCGCGCGCGTCGGCGTGGCTATATTCGATGGCGGGACCAGCGCCCGCCTTATAGGGCAACCGCGCCCAGCCCAGCGCCTCCAGTCGGGCAATCACCACCGCACCGGACAGATGGTGCCGATCAAAATGCGCGGCAGTGTCGTTGGTCCGCATCAGCTCGATAAAGCGCAGCGACAGAT
>JANOPV010000035.1:0-9296 GCA_031422035.1 Sphingomonas sp.
GAATATTCATGCGCAACCACGCCCTCAACCCCGTCAAAATCCAGGTCGGTCGCGGTGTCGCTGTCCGCTAAAATATAGCGGGTGTTAAAGATGTTGAGGCCTTTATTCTCCATCGCGCCCATGTTGAAATCGCTGACGGCAACGATGTTGAACACCGGCAGGTCATATTCGCGGCCATAGACGCGCTCGTCCCACGCCATCGACGTCTTCAGCGCCGCCATCGCGTGCGCGGTGCGCGGAACATCGGCTTCGCGCACCCAGATGCCTAGGTCAACCGCCTTGCCGCTCATCGTCGTAAAGCGGTCGCAATTGGCCACCAGATCGCCCGCGACCAGCGCGAACAGATAGGCGGGCTTCGGCCACGGATCATGCCATTCGGCAAAATGCTGCCCGCCGTCCAGTGGCCCTTCGCTCAGCTTCTCACCATTGCACAAAAGGATGGGGAACGCAGCGGCATCCCCCTCCATCCGCACGGTATAGACGCTCATATTATCCGGCCGGTCGACGAACGGAATGATCCGCCGGAACCCCTCGGCCTCGCACTGGGTGCACAACATGCCATTGGACGCATAGAGCCCCATCAGCTGGCTGTTCTGATCGGGCGCGATCCGGGTGGTAAACCGCAACGTCGCGGCGCTCGCTGTAATCGGCACCGTCACCTTGCCGGTCGCGTGGGACCATTCGACCGCTGCACCATCGACCGTCAGCCCCTCAGGCAGCACGCCGTCCTCGTTCAGCACCAGCGGCCGGTCGTGCGCGCCATTGCGGGCCAGCGTCAGTTCCGCCGTCACCAGCGTCTCGGTCACGCCCAGAGCAAACACCAGCCGGACCGTCGGCACGAGCCAATCAGGCGGCTGATAATCGCCGCGATGGATGGTGACAGGGGCGATGGGGGAGGGGGAATCGGCCATTGGCATAGCGTTATGCGAGCAGGCGCGGCGGGGCAATGGTGGGTGTCGATTAGGGGTCGTTCCTCCGCTCGCAATGACCGCATAAGCCGGGTAACGAAGGTCCCATGAGTCATCTCCTCATCTTCGGCCTGGGTTACAGCGCATCGCACCTCGCCCAGCGCCTGTCCGCGCGCGGGTGGGATGTCAGCGCCACGACCCGCGATGGCCGCGATGGCACGCTGCGGTTTGACGACGTCCCCGCCGTTCTCGCCGCGCTGCGCACCGCCACCCACATCCTCTCGTCCGTGCCACCGGCGGCGGACGGCAGCGACCCGGTGCTCACCACTTATGGCGAAGCGCTCGCGCTCGCCCCCGCACGCTGGCTCGGCTATCTCAGTTCAACCGGGGTTTACGGCGACAGCAATGGAGCGTGGGTCGATGAAGGCGCGCCGCTGTTCGGTCGCCGCGCTGGCCGCATCGCCGCCGACCGCGCCTGGCAAGCGTTACGCAGCGACGTCCGCCTGTTCCGCCTGCCCGGCATTTACGGCCCGGGTCGCAGCGCGCTCGACCGGGTCGCGGCGGGGCAGGGCCACCGGATTGATCTGCCAGGTCAGATTTTCAGCCGCATCCATGTCGACGATATTGCCAGCGCGATCATCGCTAGCTTTGCCAGCACCGCCACCGGCCCTTTCAACATCGCCGACGACCACCCCAGCAGCCAGAATGACGTGGTCGAAGAAGCCGCCCGCCTGCTCAGCCTGCCCGCGCCAGCGTTCGTATCGCTCGAAAGCCTAAGCCCGATGGCCCGCGCCTTCTACGCAGAGAACCGCCGCGTGGCGAACGGACGCGCTAAGCGCCTGTTGGGCTGGACGCTGAGATTTGCGGATTACCGGGCGGGGTTGCGGGGGTTCGGGTAGGGGCGATGCCGACAGCGGTGCGGGGGACAATCGTCACCCCAGCGCTGCATCCACCATCTGGGTGATCTGGTCCAGGCTGAGGTCTTGCGATTTTTCGGTCGCCATGAACTGGCGCATGGTCAGTCCGTCAAAAATCAGCAGCAATGCGCGCGCTGCTGCTACGGTGTCAGGCAACGCCCTGATCGCACCGCAGCGCTGTTGCGCATTCAGTTTCATGCAGATCGCTTCAATCAGGACGCGGTCATTCCGTTGCAGCATCGATTTTAGCTTTTCTGAGCGATTTGCCTCCGCCAGAATTTCCATGGCCAGCGCCGTATAGGCAGGTGACGCCGCGCTACGCGCCATGTCCTGGAGCATGCGCGCCAGCGCTGCGATGACATTGCCGTTGTCGGGCAGCAGGGTGATCGCCAGCAGGCTGGCCACCTGATCCTGTTCCGCCACCGCTGCGATGATGGCCTCTTTGTTGGCGAAATAGCGATAGAGCAGGCCCATGCTGAGGCCGGACGCCGTCGCAATATCCTGCATACTGCTTTGGTGGAACCCACGCTTGAGAAAGCAGCTCTCAGCCGCAGCAATGATCTCGCAGCGGCGGCGGGCATGGAGGGCCGGGTCTGCGGTGCGCATCAAAAGCTCTTTCAATGAACGATTTCTCATTTTTAGCTAGACATTGGTCATCGGGTTGTCAATAAAAGAGCGAACGCTCACTTATTGATTCGGAACCCCCGATGCCTGATGTCCTGTTACCGCCGACAGCTGCCATTGCCTGGCTTGAATATGCCGCGATGATCCTCGGCGGGGCGCTGTTCCTGTTGCTACCATTTGAACTCTGGCGGCAGCATCGCGCACGGACATTAAGCCGGAAAATCTGGCTTGAAATGCTGGCCAATGCCAGCACGTTGGTCCCGACGATCATCACCGCCGGGGTGGTGACCACGTTCGTGATCTGGCTATTTAGCGCAGCGTCCGCACTGGCACCCTGGCACTTGCCGGTCAATATCTGGACAATATTGGCGGCAATCATAGTGGTCGACGCCGTCTATTATGTCGATCACCGCATCGGCCATCGGGTGCGCCTGATGTGGGCCATATCGCATTCGGTGCATCACAGCTCGCCCGTTTTCAATCAGACGACGGCGATCAGGATTTCCTTTGTCGACGGGTTCATTTCGCCTTGGTTTTACACGTCTGTGGTCTTGATCGGGTTTGATCCGTTGCTGGTCGCTGCGGTGTTCGGGCTGAACCTGGCCTATCAGCAATGGATACATACCGAGTTGGTGGGCAAGCTTGGCTGGTTTGACCGGTGGTTTAATTCCCCGTCCAACCACCGGGTCCACCACGGCTCGCAATCGCACTATCTCGACAAAAATTATGGTGGTGTGTTGATGGTCTGGGACCGGTTGTTCGGCACTTATGCACCCGAAGACGAGCCGGTCATTTACGGCCTGACAGAGCCGATCGACAGCATCAACCCTTGGCGAGTCCATTTTGAGGAAGCCCACCGCCTGCTGCGCAAATGGCGCACACTCAGGACCGCCAGGGCCCGGCTGCGGCTGCTTCTGACCGGTCCGGAAGTGGCTGTTTCAGACTAACCTATATCATACCCGCACGTCGGCCTACCGACGGGGAACGCCCAAATTACAGCGCGACACTCACCGTGTGAATCACCAGCCCGACCAGCCCGCCGACTAATGTCCCGTTGATCCGGATATACTGCAAATCCCGCCCCACGGTGTTTTCCAGCCGCTCGGTGATCGTCCCTGCATCCCAGCTGCGCACCGTGTCGGACACTAGGCGCAGCGCATTGTCGCCATAATTGTCGATGCCGCCGACGACCGCGCGCCGGGCAAAGCGGTTGATCATCCGCTTCAGCCGCGCGTCTTCGGTCAGCATCTGGCCCAGCTGTTTCATCAGCTCGCCAATCCGCCCCGCCAGCATCGTGTCGGGGTTGCGCGCGGCCTTGAGCAGCGCGGTGCGCCCCTGTTCCCACAGCCCGTCGAGCCAGCGTTTGATCGCGACATTATCGAGGATTTCGTCGCGCACCCGCGCCACTCGCGCTTGCATTTCGGGGTCATGCTGCAGGTCGTGGGCCAGCTTGGCCAGCCCCTCCTCAGCCCTGACGCGCAGCGGGTGCTCGCCCTGCTCGGCAATCTCGCCGATCAGCTTGGCGAGACCCGCGACGATCCGGTTGGCAATCGCCTCGTCAATGCCAGTCATCCGCAGCAGCGCGCCCGAATTGTCGTGGACCATCTCGTGGATCAGCTGCTCATTGTCCGCCAGCGCGCCGGCTGACCATTTGACTAGCCCGTCCAGCAAGGGTTGATGCCGCCCGTCAGCCATCGCGGCGGTCAGCACTTGGCCGAGCAGCGGGGCGAGATCGAGTTCGCGCAGCCGGTCAGCCAGCGCCGATTTGACCATCCCGCCCAGCCGGTCCTGATCGAGCGCGCCCAGCGCATCGGCGATCATCCGCGACGCGCCGATCCGCATCCGCCCCTCTCCGCCGCCGGGTTCGGCAAGGAACCGGCCGATGATGCCCGCGACATCCAGCGTCCGCATTTTGCGCGCGATCAGCCGAGGGATCAGGAAATTCTGTTTGAGGAACACCGCCAGCGTATCGCCGATCCGGTCCTTGTTGTTCGGCACGATGGCGGTGTGCGGAATAGGGATTCCCAGTGGGTAGCGGAACAGGGCGGTCACCGCGAACCAGTCGGCCAGCCCGCCGACCATCGCCGCCTCAGCAAAGGCGCGGATGAAGCCGATGGCGGGGTGGATATGCTCGTTCAGCCGCGCGGTTATGAAGATCGCGGCCATCACCACCAGCATGCCCGTGGCGATCCGCTTGATGTCGCGGCCACCATTGTTGAGCATGGCATTGCTGAGAATGGCCTTGCTGCGCGCGATCTCGCGGGAGTCTGTTGCCACCACAGAATTTTGCACCGCCGCCATATCCCCCATGTCGGGGTCTATGGCGCGGGGCGCAAGGGGGATTGCTGCGTTGCGCGCGGCGGGCCCCGCGCCGGGCATCATTCCGCCGGTTGCAGGACCACGCCGGACGCTGGCCCCTCATCGCCGGGCTTGAAGGTCAGCAGCTTGCGCCGCAGCCATGGACCAACCTTTTGCTCTGCACCCACGGCCAGGCTGAACGCTGCCGGCACGATGAGCAGCGTCAGCACGGTCGAGACGATCAACCCGCCGATCACCGAGACACCCATTGGCGCGCGGAAACTGCTGTCGCCCTCCAGGCTCAGCGCCACCGGGATCATCCCCGCAACCATCGCCACGGTTGTCATGACAATCGGCTGCGCGCGTTTATGCCCGGCATCAAGGATGGCGGCGAATTTATCGACGCCCTTGTCCATTTCCTCCAGCGCGAAATCGACCAGCAGGATGGAGTTTTTGGCGACAATGCCGAGCAGCAACAGGATCCCGATCAGCACTGGCATCGATACCGGATCGCCGGAGATGCGGATGGCCAGCGCTGCGCCCAGCGGCGCGAGCAGCAGCGATCCCATATTCACCAGCGGCGGCAGCAACCGCTTATAGAGCAGCACCAATGTCGCGAACACCAGCAGGATGCCGGTGGCCAGCGCGATGAAGAAATTGACCAGCAATTCCGCCTGCCATTTGCTCTCCCCCAGCTGCAACTCACCGACGCCCTCGGGCATGTTCGCCATCGTCGGCAGCGCGCGGATCAACGGCATGACATCGCCGCTGACCAGACCCGGGGCCAAGTCGGCACCGAGGCTGACCCGCCGCTGTTGATTGGTCCGCTGGATCGACACCGGCCCGGACCCGAAACTAATTTCGGCAACCATCCGCAGCGGCACCGAGCCACCATTGGCGGTTGGCACCGGCAGATTTTCGATGGTCGACAGGTCGCGGCGCGAATCCTCACCCAGTTGCACCCGAATGGGAACCTGCCGGTCGTTCAGCGAGAATTTGGCGCTGTTCTGGTCGATCTCACCCAGCGTCGCGATGCGGATCGCCTGACTGAGCGCGGCGGTCGATACCCCAAGTTCGGTCGCCAGCTGGGTGCGCGGGCGGATGATCAGTTCGGGACGCTGCAAATCGGCATTGGTCCGGGGCGCGACCAGTTGCGGCAATGACGCCATTTCCTGGACAATCTGCGCCGCCGTCTGGTTCAGCACCGCGCTGTCGGTGCCGCCCAGGGTGATGGTGATGTCGCGCCCGCTGCTGCCTGGCCCGCCGCCGGACTGCGATTGGAAACTGACCCGGGCATCGGGGATAGCCGATAATTGCGCGGTAAAGGCGTTCTCAAATTCGGTGCTCGACCGCGTCCGGTCCTCGGACAAGGTTAGGAAGATATTGGCACCGCCAACGTCGATGTCGGCAAAGGCGGATTCAACCTCTGGCGCGGCGCGGACAATGTCATACGCGCGGCTGGTGATCGCCGTCGTCTGGTCCAGCGTCGCGCCGGGGGGGAGCGACACGCGGACCTGGCTGAAATCATTGTCGCGCACCGGCTGGAATGTCAGCGGGATGCCGTAAAAGGAGAAGACGGTCGCAACCAAGGTAAGGCCAGCGATGGCCATGGTCTTCCAGCGGTTGATGATGGTCCAGCGCAGCGCGCGCATATAGACGTCCATCCAGCGGCTTTCGCCATGGGCAGCGGTGCCCTCCGCCTTCAGGAAATAGGCGGCCATCATCGGCGTGATAATCCGCGCCACGGCCAGACTGACCAGCACGGCGGCGACCACCGTCAGCCCGAAATTCTTGAAAAACTGCCCCGAAATGCCCGGCATCAACCCGACCGGCAGGAACACCGCGACAATCGACATCGATGTCGCCAGCACCGCGAGCCCGATCTCGTCAGCAGCATCGATGGACGCCTGATAGGCGGTTTTGCCCATCCGCATATGTCGGACGATATTCTCAATCTCGACAATGGCATCATCGACCAGCACGCCCGCCACCAAGCTCAGCGCGAGCAGCGACAGGAAGTTCAGTGAAAAGCCCATCAGATCCATGAACCAGAAGGCGGGGATGGCGGACAGCGGAATGGCGACGGCGGAAATGAGCGTCGCGCGCCAATCGCGCAGGAACAGGAACACGACGATGATGGCGAGCACGGCCCCTTCGACCAGCATCCGCATCGCGGCCTTATATTCGTCCTTGGTCGATTGAACGGTGGTGAACAGTTCGGAATAGCGGACGTCCGGATTCTCGGTCCGCAGTTCCGCCAGTGCGGTCTGGACCGCGTCGTAGACATCGACATCGGACGCACCTTTGGCGCGCTCGATACCGAAACTCAGCACCTGCCGTCCGTCCATCAGCGACAGCGAGCGTTGCTCGGCAAAGCCGTCGGTCACGGTTGCGATGTCGGCCAGCTTGATCGTCCGTCCGCCGCCGACACTGATATTGGTCTGCGACAGGGCGAACGCGGTCTGTGCATTGCCCAGCACGCGGACCGATTGCTCGGACCCGGCAATTTCCATGCGTCCACCAGCGGCATTCACATTCTGAACACGCAGCTGTTGGTTGACTTGCGATGCGCTAATCCCCTGCGCCTGCATCAACGCGGGGTCGAGCACCACCCGGATTTCGCGGGTCACGCCGCCGCCGCGTGAGACCGAGGCGACGCCAGAGATTGAGCGCAGCCGCCGCGCGACATTATTATCGACAAACCAGCTCAATTGCTCAAGCGACATGCCCGTGGTTTCGGCGGAATAATAAGCCAGCGTGTCGCCAGTAACGTCGATTCGCTGGACCTGCGGCTCCAAAATCCCGTCGGGCAGGTCGCTGCGGATGTTGGATACCGCGTCGCGCACATCATTGACCGCGCGGTCTATCGGCGTGCCGATGGCGAACTGAACGAAAGTCTGCGACGATCCTTCGCGCACCGTCGAATTGATTTCTTCGATGCCGACGACGCCGCGCACCGCTGCTTCGACCAGCAGGGTGACCTGCGTTTCCATCTCGCTTGGCGCGGCACCGGGCTGGGCGATCAGGACGATGGCCGCCGGAAAATCGATGTCCGGGCTGTCGTTCACGCTCATCCGGTTGAACGACAGGATGCCGGCGAACATCAGTGCTGCGAACAGGACCAGCGGCGGCACCGGGTTGCGGATCGACCAGGCGGAGATATTGCGGAACGACATGGGGGAGCTGTCCTTTTGCGCCTTAGCGCGGGGCGGCAGGTGCTGGGCGACTCGCAACTGGCCGTTCTGGGGTAACCGGCGCAGGCGGCGCTTGGGTCACGGGTTGCACGACATCCCCGGCATTCAGGAACGCACCGGCATTCAGCACCACCCGTTCGGTCCCGGTCAACCCGGCGATGATCGGCATTCCGGTGCTGGTCACCGTGCCGACGGTTACGGCGCGCCGCTCCACCTTGTTATCGGCTCCGATGATGTAGACATAATTGCCCTGGTCATCATTCTGCACGGCGGATTCGGGCAGCAAGGGCGCCTGGGCCGACCCTGCCACGATCCGCGCTTCGGCAAAGCCACCGGGGCGTAGGCCGGGGGCATAGGCCAGCGATATGCGCGCCATGCCTTGGCGCGATTGCGCGTCGATCACCGGAGAAATCTGCCAGATTTGACCAATGAAATCGCGGCCTGCACCGACCGGGCGCACGGTGGCGCGCGACCCGACAGTAAGCCGGGTCAGGTCGGTTTCGCCCATTTGCGCCATCAATTCCATTTCGCCGCCCCGGGCAATGCGGAACAGGACGCCGCTGCCAGCGCTGACGATCTGGCCAGGCTCAACCCCGCGCGTCAGGACAAGGCCAGCGTCGGGCGCGCGAATATCCAGCCGGCCATTGCGGGCGCGGGCCTCGGCAACTTGCGCCTGGGCCACGCGAACGCGGGCGGCCGCACCATCGCGCTGGGCGGTGCGGCGGTCGATGTCGGCGCGTGAGATAAAGCCGCGCGCGACCAGCGCCTGCGCCCGGGTCAGTTCGGATTGCGCCAGATTGGCATCGGCCTGAGCGACGCGGACACCGGCTTCGAGCTGGACGATCTGTTGCACCTGAACGCCGCGATCGACCGTTGCCAGCACTTGCCCTGCGCGCACCCATTGGCCCGGCTCGACTAGGACACGGACGACCTGTCCGCCTTCACCGGCGACGCCAACTGGCATTTCGCGCCGGGCATTCAAGGTGCCAGTGGCGGAGATTACGGTTTCAATCTGTTGGCGGCCCGGCACCACGACCGTGACGCGCGGCACCTGCGCATCATCGCCGCCTGCGCCCGCCGCGCCCTTTTCGGCGCTGGCAGCAGCGGCCCCGGCTGCGGGTTCCGAAGCGGTGCGGCCAAAGGCGTACCAGGCGGCGGCGAGCACCACCGCTAGTGCCACCAAGGCTAGGATGATGTTGCGACGGCGACGACGCTGCAGATCGCGCTCATGCGCCTCGTCATGCCAGCGGGTATCGCTGGCGTTGATGCTGTCCGCCGGGGAGAGGCGTGCTTCGAAATTCATGCCGGGTCGGTCCTGTGCGGCGGCCGTCGGGGAATTCCGGCGTGCCCTAAGT
>JANOPV010000036.1:0-4669 GCA_031422035.1 Sphingomonas sp.
GCTGGCCATCCGCACCCGCTCGGGCAGCGACACGACGCTGATCGTCAACGGCCCCGATGGCCGCTGGTATTGCGATGATGACAGCGGCGGTGGACTGAACGCCCAAGTGTTCTGGAGCCGTCCACAGTCGGGCGTTTACGATGTCTGGGTCGGCACCTTTGGCGGCGGCACCGCCAACGCGCAGCTGCAAATCACCGAACTGCCGTAAGCCGTCTCGGCAACCGCCAAACAAAAGCCCCCACTACCGACAGGCAGCGGGGGCTTGATAGTGTTCAAGCCCAGTCGGTTAAACCGGGCAACGGCGCTGCGTCAAAATTCCCCCGCGATGCCGACCCGCGCGCCGAATTCGCCACCACCACCATAGGATGCGGCCGCCGACAGCGCCGTCGGATTGTCGCTGTTCAGCCGGTATGATAGCGAGATGCTGCCTGCCACTTCACCGCGATAGACGGCGGTGTTGGCGGCATAGCTGACCCCGCCGGGGTTGGAGGGGAACGGCGCATTGGTCATCGCCATGGCTGAGGCGATGCCGCGCCGCGCCTCCGTCTGCACTTCGCGCAGATCAAAACTCAGCCCGGTAATCTGCGTCAGGGTAAAGGCATTGGCACTGGCCAGGGTGGCGGCACTGGTGCTGTTCAACTGGCTGAGGTTCACCGCATCAAACGCCCCTGTGCCCGCTGCGACATTGACGAGGCGGCGTTGAAATATGGGGTTTAAGGG
The DNA here is from genome assembly GCA_031422035.1 of Sphingomonas sp. Lineage (GTDB taxonomy): Bacteria > Pseudomonadota > Alphaproteobacteria > Sphingomonadales > Sphingomonadaceae > Sphingopyxis. Next base: position 721 of record JANOPV010000036.1, read on the forward strand.
CGTGCCGATTGCATTGCCGACAGAGACCGTCAATTCCTCATTGGCGGTAGAGCGGTTGCCCAAAGCCACACTATTATCACCAAGCGCAGTGCTAAAGGCTCCGAGGGCGGTGCTACCTAGGCCCGATGCAAGGCTGCGAGTTCCGATGGCCGAGGAGTTGATTGCTGTTGCGCTACTTTCAACTCCAAGAGCAGTGGATTGTGATCCTGCTGCCCGGCTACCCGAACCTACAGCAGTGCTTCGGTCGCCACTGGCCAAGGTGTCGAACCCTATGGCGGTGCTATCTTCGCCGCGAGCTCGGCTGGCGGCACCAACGGCGGTGCCACGGACGACAGCGACACTCGAACTTCCAACAGCGGTTCCTTGCACTGTCGAAACAGCAAAAGATCCACAGGCCAAGCTAAAGGCGCCATCAGAATCTGCGGCCCCGTCCGTATCACCCGGGCCAGCAACATTATCATCATTGATGTCGAGCAGACATTCCTGCGCCTGCGCCGGGGCGGCGGCCAGGGTCATGCTCCCCACCATGATCAGGGAGGCGAGCGATGCGGCTGTGAAGCGATAATTGGTCATGATAATCTCCCGTGGTTCTGGTGATGGACGTCGAATGTCCGGCGTTGATTGCGACACATGTTGTTGTTGATCGCTTGGCTCGCTCACCCCGTTTCCTGGTCGAGCACGGCGAGCGACCGGTCGAGCGCAGCGGTGGCGGGGCGTTCGAGCGCGCTGCCTTTCAACTGCGGGGCGACCGCCGCGAGTTGACCGGCAAACCCGGCGTGAAAGGCGATGCGCCATTCGGGCGCAGGGTCCGGGTCAATCGTCGGGTGCCACCATGGGGGCAGCGCAAAACGGTTGCGCGCGGTCGGACACCAGTCTTCGATATCGATGGTGATCGGGCGGCCGCCGCCTTCCTGAATCTTGTCGGCGATCCACAGGCTGCGCAGATATTCCGCCGCCGCCGCCGCGCCGATGCCGACCGGCGTGTCGTCGGCCACAGCCGGACCGCGGTTGCCGCCGGTCTGCCGCTGCGCCTCTTGCCCGCCAAATGGGGGTTGATAGCGGTTCAGTACCGCCAGTATTTTTGCGCTTGCCTTCACCTCGACCCTCCCTGTCCAGCGCCTCTTCGCTGAATAGGTATTGGCTGGTGTCGGCCGCCGCGATCTTGTCAGGATCGGACTTTGTTTAGGTGAAAGCGGACTATAGCTGGAAGGATTAGGACTTTTGGTTGAACATTTCGGCCATTGTATCAAAAGTCTGGCCGTCCTCACCCATCCACATATAGCGCCGGAACTGGGTCGGTGTTTCGTTCTGCAGGGCCCGAAAATCCCGCACCAGGTGCGACTGATCGGCATAGCCGCAAGTATAGGCGATCTCGCTCCAGCCCAGTTTTGGAAACTGCTCATGCATGTAAATGGCATGGTCCAACCGGCACAGCCGCGCATAGATTTTGGGAGGAAAGCCGACTTGCCGGGTAAAGACGCGCTGAAACTGCCGTTCTGAGACGCCCGCGTCACGGGCCAGCGCCGCAATCTCGATGGCGCCATTGGCTGCACGAATTTTATCAGCTGCGAATGCGATATTGTCTTTTGGCTTTGCCGTCAGGCTCAGCGACAAAAGCCAGTCATTGGCAATTTTGACCATCGATTCCGGGTCAGCCGCCAATTGGAGCTGCGCAATCACCCGCTCACTGCGTGGGGGAGCGACAAAGCCGTTGACATGTTCGGGCATGTCCAGCCCGAACAGGAGATGCGCCGCCGACGGCTGCAACCGCGCCGCGAGCGTCCTCAGCTTGCCAGAAATCACCATGTCATCACGACGGTGACTGAACGGTGTGAACAGCGCTACTGGCGGCACCGCCAGCACCCCATCCTGCCCAAGCGTGCGCAAATGATGCGCGCCCTCGACGATAAACTGGATGAACAATGTCGGACGCGCGGTAATCTGAAAAGTGACTGCATTGTCACCCGCGTCCATCTCGCAATACAGATAGTTAATCAGCCACGGCGACAACGCGTCATTGCGCGATTGAAGATATTGGCGGAACTGCACAGACAGGAAATAGTCACAGAATTGTTTAATCGTCTAGCTGCATATATATATATTGCAACCGCGCTGTAGCTCGGGATTTTCCTGCAACATCGTCTGCTAGACGATTTCTAAATTCGGAAAATGGTGGAGCCTAGCGGGATCGAACCGCTGACCTCCTGCATGCCATGCAGGCGCTCTCCCAGCTGAGCTAAGGCCCCGCACCATTTATCTAACCGCCCTGGGTAGGCGATTATTTGCGAGGGGCGCCCATAACCGAGGGGCGCCGCCACTGGCAAGAGCGAACATGACGCTCCGACCGAATTTGGTCTAACCAAGCCGTTCAGGCTGGCCGTGTTTACGTATCCTGAGCGCCCGCGTCGCCAGTATCGACGCCCAGGTCATCGTCATCGCCGAGGTCGACATCATTGTCGGGCGACACATTGCCATCATCGACATCAGCGTCGAGGTCGAGATCAGTATCGGTATCAGCAGTTTCAACCACAGGTTCAGCGGGACCGACCTTGACTTGCTCAAACGGCAGAGGCTGTTTCGACTTCAGCACCGGCTCCGGCGACCACGCATAGCCGCAATTGATGCAGCTGACCGGTTCATCGTTGGTAAGGTCGTAAAAACGCGTTGCACATTTAGGGCAGCTGCGCTTTGTGCCCCATTCAGGCTTCATCATGTCGGTCTCAACTCACTGAAAAGAAATCGGAAATTATGCTGCGGGACAGTGCCACAAGCACCCGCGCGACGAATCCGCTGCGCCTTGCCAGAAAGGGGCTGCACTGTCAAAAGCCGCGCGCATCATGAGCCATTTCGACCCCACCATTCCCCGCCCTGCGGCCTTTGCAGCATCCGGCCCGCTGCGCGGGCGGATCACTGTGCCCGGCGACAAATCGATCAGCCATCGGGCGCTAATGCTGAGTGCGCTCGCGGTCGGTGAGAGCCGCATCACCGGGCTTCTAGAAGGCGAGGATGTGCTGGCCACGGCGGCAGCGATGCGAGCGATGGGCGCGTCCATTTTCCCGCCTGACGGCGGGAGTGCGCCTTCCCCTAGCCCAGGCGCTAGCGGCGATCTGGTAAACAAGGAGCGGGAGCGGGACCGCACTTGGATCATCCACGGCGTTGGCGTTGGCGGATTGCTGCAACCTACCGGTGCGCTCGACATGGGCAATTCGGGGACATCAACCCGCCTCCTCATGGGCCTCGTCGCCAGCCATGCCATCACTGCGACGTTCATCGGCGACGCCAGTTTGAGCCGCCGCCCGATGGGCCGCGTCATCACCCCGGTCGGGCTGATGGGCGCAGACATCAGTGCAAGCCCGAGCGGCACCCTCCCGCTCATGGTGCGCGGCCTCGTCCCCGCCGTGCCGCTCAGCTACATCCTGCCCGTCGCCTCCGCGCAGGTGAAGTCCGCCATCCTGCTCGCCGGGCTCAACGCGCCGGGCATCACCGAAGTGATCGAGCCGGTGCCGACCCGCGACCACAGCGAGCGCATGCTGCGCGGCTTTGGCGCGACGGTCGAGGTCGAGCTGATCAACGGCACCCGCCACATCCGCATTCATGGTGAGGCCGAGCTCAAACCGCAGCAAGTCATCGTCCCCGGTGACCCCAGCAGCGCCGCCTTTTTCGCGGTCGCGGCGAGCATCGTGCCCGGCAGCGACGTGCGCATCGACAATGTCGGCCTCAACCCCACCCGCGCGGGCATCTTCAAACTGCTCCGCGCCATGGGCGGCGACATCGAGGAGGTGGATGCGCGCGAAGTTGGCGGTGAACCCGTCGCCGACCTGATCGTCCGCCACGCCGCGCTCACCGCTGTTGAACCCGACCCCGCCGATGCCCCCAGCATGATCGACGAATTCCCCGTCGCCTTCATCGCCGCCGCGCTCGCCGATGGCCGCAGCGTGTTTCGCGGGCT
>JANOPV010000037.1:0-8062 GCA_031422035.1 Sphingomonas sp.
TCGATCAGTAGATGGGTGTCGTTAAAGGGCAGCGACGTCCCGGCACCAACAGCGGTTTGCGTGACGGCCTTGGCCAGTTGTTCGCGAATCCAGCCCGCTTGCTCACTCACCCATCGCTGCGCCGCCCGCAGGTTGCCGCGCGGCGGCATGGTCAAACGCAAAGCCAGCGCTCGCGGATCATAACGCAAGCGCAAACGGCGCGCGCGCGGATGACGGAGCACAACCACCGGCACATCCCGCCCGTCCATCGCGAACGAAAAGTCGGCGCGGATTTCAGACTGGGCGGTCAACAAAATGCTGTTCCAATGGCCCCGCGATATTTTCATCAATCGTCCAGCCGCGCACGCTTTGCCCGGCGCGGTGAACCGCTTCGGTATCGCCGCTGATAAGATAATGCCATACGGGCAGCGGCTCGCCCGCCGCGCGCAATCGGTAGGCGCAGGTCAATGGGAGCCACGGCAGATCATCAGCCAGCCTTGCCGTCAGCTGAATGCAGTCAGGGACATATTTACGACGGCGTTTGTAATCCGTGCAGCGCGCGGTGGTTCGGTCTAACAGCTTGCAGGCAACATTAGTCGGGTAGACCCGGCCATTATCCTCGTCCTCCAGCTTGTGCAGACAGCATTTGCCGCAGCCATCGCACAGCGCTTCCCACTCACCATGGTCCAGTGTGGCCAGCGGTCGTTCCCAAAAGGGGGCCTCGGTGGCCATGATTGGTCAGCGCACCCAGCGTGAGAGTTCGGCAGCGACCAAATCTGGCGCGCCTTCATCAGGTTCGGTTTCAGGGTTGTCGATGGGCAGCAGCGCGACCGGTTCGCCTTGCGGTCCCATCAGATAGGCAAGCTGGGTATGCACCATCAGATAGGCATCTGGGCGACTGCCGTCCCGCCGACTGTACCGCACCAGATAGGCATCAGCAGCAGCGCGGACTTGCGCTGCCGTGCCGGTTAATGCCAGCAGACGCGGGTGAAACTGAGCAGCAAAGCGCGCGAGTATTTCGGGCGTGTCACGCTCAGGATCGATGCTGATAAAGATCGGCTGGACCGAGCGGGCGCGGTTCGCATCCTGTCGCTCAAAGGCGCGTAGGCCGAGCATCAGACGATTGAGATCAACCGGGCAGACATCCGGGCAGTAGCTGTAGCCAAAATAGATGAGGCGATAGCGGCCACCAAAGTCAGTGTCTGAGACGAGCGTGCCACGTTGGTCGGTCAGGGTGAACGGACCACCGATCCGCGCACCGGCCAGCGGCGGCGCTTCATTCGACGGACCACCAGCACCAGCGCCGCCGTCACAGCTACTTAGACTTGCGCCTATCATGGCGATGGCGATACAAAGACCCTTGTTCATAGCCCGCTCAGCCTTGCGTCGGCAGAGCCGGGAAATCAACCGCGAAGGACCATTCGCCCATGCGCCCCGTTTTTTCTGACCGCCGCGCGCTGCGCCTGTTGCCGATAATCGGCGCATTGACAATTGCCGGGGTTGTTGCCGCACCCGCCGCAGCCCAGCTGTTTTCAGACAGCTATGAATTCTTGGAGGCCGTGCGCGAGCGCGATGGCGCACAAGTTACGGAATATTTGAATCGGCCCGGGACGACACTGGTCAACACCCGCGACATATCAACTGGGCGGACGGCGCTGCACATCGTGATCGAGCGGCGGGACATTGCGTGGCTCAATTTCCTGCTGGAACGCGGGGCCGATGCAAGCATTGCTGATCGCGCCGGCATAACACCGCTGCGCCAGGCGACCGAGATCGGCTTTGTTGACGCTGCTCGCGTGCTGATTGCGCGCGGTACCAATGTTAATCAGGAAAATGCCCGCGGCGAAACTGCCTTGCATATCGCTGTGCAGCGCCGCGATATGGCGATGGTGCGGATGCTGGTCGAGGCCGGCGCCAATCCTGATATGCAGGATAGCGTCGCCGGCAAATCGGCGCGCGATTATGCATCCGAAGACCCGCGCGGCGCGGCTGTTCTGGCAGTGCTCAATGCCCCGGGTGAAAACCGCCCGGCGCGCCCGGTTGTGGCTGGCCCGAACTAGACGCCATCACAAGCCAATATCCCGATCCCCCGCATGGGCTATGAGGTCGGGATCAGCCGCGATCATTAACCGGCGCATCGCCAGGCGGGCGTGGCGGAGAAGTTCGGTGCGGCGGCGCGCGGGTGCGAGCGGCACGTCGACTGGGGCCCGCACCTCGGTCGCATCATAGCGGTCGGCGATAATCACGCCGCACCGGTCCGGTTGTCGGTCGTCGCGGTTGAGAATCATGGGATCCAGCGCTGGCGCCAGAGCCCAACAAAAGCGGTCGCACCAGCCGAGATAATCCGGCCATTTGGCGTCGCCAAGCAGATCGGCGCGGGCAACCTTGATTTCAACAATGGTGATGATGCCGCGGGAATCGATGGCAACGGCATCAGCACGGCGGCCATTGGGCAGCGGCACTTCGCAGAGCATAGTCTGGCCCTGGCGATGGAAAAACCTCGCTAAACCCCGCGTTACATCACGTGCGGTGATACCGGAAGGGCCGGTGGAAGCACTGATTGTGAACGGCTTGATGGACATACCCGAACATTATCGCGGAGCGAGAACAAAGCAAGACCTCGGCGACTTGCGCTACCGGGGTCGGAATTTCTATACTAAACTATTGATTTAGCGATAGAAAATATGATTGTCGATCTGGGCGATGCGCGGACGGTTCCAGCCCGGCGATACGCGCGCGGCGTGGAAGAACAGTGCACCGGGAGCCGGGTTGCGCCAACTTTGCGCCTCGGCAATGCGCGCAATCGCGACCGACCGCTGCCATGAGACACCGCGCGGCGCCTGAGGCACAACGCCGCCGCGCACGAACGAGAATTGGCTGCGCTGCGTCAAAACGCCGCAATAGCTGGCGGCAAAGCGACCCGAACGAGCGCGGTTGATGATGACGTGCGCGACGGCAAGCTGGCCATCAAGCGATTCGCCATTGGACTCAAAATAGACGCCATTGGCGAGGCAGCGCAGTTGCGCATTTTCGGGCTCTGCATGCGCTGTTGCCCGCACCATATGGGCGAGTGAAGCGGCACGTTGCGGCACGATCGGGGCAACTGGTGCCACCACGGCTTCAGCGGGCGCTTCAAGCGGGGCTGGAACCACAAGGGACGCTGGGGCGTTTTGAATGTTTGGCTGAATGTCTGGCTGCGGTGCAACGGGGGCAATTGCCTCAACGGGTGCTGCAAGCTCTGGTGTTTCGAGACTCTGGGCAAAACCCGGAGTGGTGCTGGCAACCACCAGCGTCGCGGTCAGGATAACGGCTGCAGCACTGGCAGCCTGTAATAATCGGGTCATCAACTCATCATCAGGTGCGGGCTGGTTGCTGCGTGGGCGGGCGGCAGAGCCGCAGGCACCATGAACGTCCAGTCCGACTGCGTGTTAGCCCCCTGTCCTTCACGACAGACATCGGCACGGTGCAAAAGACACTATAGCCGACGCGATAGGGCAACCTTCGCGTTTCAATGGACGGGCGGTGGGCGAAGGTGACGCGCCCGTCAACTTTAACCGAGGATTTCGTCGGCGAACCGTGCTGCAGCTGCGACGTCCAGTTCAATCAGCCACAAATCGGGGTCTGATTCGGCCCGGCGGCGACCATAATTATCGGCCCAGTTCGCAGGTGCAGCATTTGGCGCTGGCACCCGGCGCCATGCCGTGACCCCGTCAAAATCCGTTGTTTTCTCTAGCATTTCGACAAGTTCGCCGCGTTCACGGCAGTCGATGATGATCGCGCCAGCCGAATCATTGCCGCGCTGCAATATAACTGCGAAACCGCCTGCTTGCTGAACCCGGCGCATAATCGCGTCGATCAGCATCCGACTTTTCAGCCGCGGGAGCTCGCTCATGAGGCGCGATACCCAGGCAGACCCGACAGTGTAAAGCGTGAACGCATGAAGGTGCCGGTGCCGCGCGCCACCTCCTCGCCGCTACTGTCAATCAGCGTCGCATCGGCGACGAAGACCCGCCGCTGCCCGCTAATCCAACGGCCACGGGCGATGATGTCGCCGGGAGCGAGGGGCCGGGTGAAGAGCAAGTTGAAGGCGGTGGTCAGCAGGAACCGATCGCTAACCAGACTGTTAGCGGCATAAAAGGCCGCATCGTCGAGCATCTTGAAATAGGCGGTGCCATGGACCGCGCCGGCCGCGTGGAAATGCTCCGGCCCAACATGAAAGCGGATTTCCGCCTCGCCAGCTTTGGTAATGCTGAGCTGCGATTCAAACAGACGGTTGATCGGCGCTGCGGCATAAAGCGATTCGAGCGACCGAAAATGCGCGTCTTCGCCGCTGTTCGCTGCGCCCGCTGCGCCGTCCATCATGGCCGGCTATGCCGCATCGCGCGCTTCATCTTCGGTGAGAATGGCATAGAGCGCCTCCCCATCATGCGCCCCGCGCAGCCGGGCGACGACATTTTCGTCACGCAAGAACCGCGACACCTGGGCCAGCGCCTTCAAATGGTCAGCCCCCGCGTCGGTTGGTGAAAGCAGAACAAAGGCGATATCCACCGGCAGCGAATCGACCGCGTCAAAATCAATCGGCCGCGCCAACTGGAACACCAGCCCGCGCACACCGCTCAGACCGCCAAGCCGAGCATGCGGCAGCGATACGCCGCGCCCAAATCCGGTCGAGCCCAACTGCTCACGCTCCAGCAGCGCCTCGCTGACCTCTGCCGCATCAAGACCAAGCGCGGTCGCAGCCACATGGCCCACGGTTGCGAAAAAGGTTTTTTTGGACTCGACACTGACCCCAGCGCGAACGGTCGCGGGATAGACGAGATTCGAGAGCCTGTTCATGATTCTGGAAAAACTGCCGAAAATGCCGCGACTTAGCGCGGACAAAGGGAACGGATAATTCTGGCAGCGCCGTATTCCGGCAGGGAAAGCGCGCCAAATATCGTCCGAAGTGGCGCGGCCAATAACCCCCTTTGCTGGGGAAATCCAGCCCTGACCCGGCGCTGATACTCGCACGGGGCCAAACCAGCGACGGGCCAGGCCCGGACCGCAGCGCTCAACCGCGCTGTGGTTCGACCCAGCCGATAGTGCCATCACCCCGGCGATAGACCATATTATGCTGAGTGGTTCCGGCATTGACGAACAACAGCGCATTGGTGTTGCGCAGGTCAAGCATCATCACCGCGTCGGACACCGAGGCAGTCGGCACGTCAACCCGGGTTTCGGCAACGATCAGCGGGGCATCACCCGGCTCCTCTTCCTCATTGCCGGCCTCGAACACGGTGTAACCGGCGCTCAGGTCAAGTTGGTCGAGAGCAGCGTCATTCGCGGCCTCCGGGGTGGCGGGGACATTGGTACCGTTGCGATCCTTTAACCGGCGCATATAGCGGCGCAGCTGTTTCTCGATCTTGTCCGCCGCCCCTTCAAAGGCGATATGGGCGTCGCGCGCCTGATGGCGGCCCTTCATCACCACGCCTTGCATGACATGCGCGACAATATCGCAGGTCAGCGAATCATGCGGTCCCCGGCCAAAGGTCGCATGGGTGGAGATGGTCCGGGAGAAATATTTATCGGCAATCGCGTTCATCCGGTCGGTCACATGGGTTTGTAATGCTTCGCCCGTTTCGAGCTGATGGCCGGAGACACGAATTTCCATGACTTTTCTCCTTATGTTAACCCGGAAAGCGTCGGTCCGGCCGGATTATCGGTCGCACCATTGTTCACAATCGTTCAAGCAACGCGGGTCCAGATGGCCCCGGTGATCTTGGCGGTAAATACCGCATGCCGCGCCTCTTCCTCCGGGGTTGGCTCATGCGGCCGTGGGCTGCGCCAATCATTGCCGTGCGGACGAGCGCTGGGACCATCCGCCGCTGCGCCGCCCGTCGCAATAGCCGCCGCCGCTTGCGCTGCCAGTTCCAGCCCGATCTGCCGCCCGCCGGTCATCTCGATATAGAGATGCGCCAGCAATTCGGCGTCGAGCAGCGCGCCATGTTTGATCCGGTGGCTGCGATCTATGCCATAGCGGGTGCACAGCGCATCGAGGCTGTGCTTGCCGCCGGGATGCAGCCGCCGCGCCATCGCCACGGTATCGACCATCCGGTCGGGCGCGAGCAGGATGCGGCCCACCCGTTTCAGCTCAGCATTGACGAAACCGAAGTCAAAGCTGGCATTATGCGCGATAAGGGGGGTGTCGTTGCCCAGATAGGCCATGAGGTCTTCAGCGACAGCGGCGAAGAGCGGCTTATCGGCGAGAAAGGCATCGCTCAGCCCGTGCACCGCCTCTGCCTCAGGCGGCATTGCGCGTTCGGGATTGATGTAAGCATGAAAATTATGACCCGTCTCGCAGCGATCGATCAACTCGATGCAGCCAATTTCAACCAAGCGGTCGCCATTGCTGGCGGACAGGCCGGTGGTTTCGGTATCAAATACGACTTCGCGCATTGGGGAGACTATGCGCCGCCGGTTTCGGTGAGGCAAGCGAGGATGCGCCTCACTTGATCGCGTGCCGCGCTCAGTGTGCCGCCGGTGTCGATGACATAGTCGGCGCGCGTGCGCTTTTCGGCATCGGGCGTCTGCCGGGCGAGGATGTCGGCCAGTTTCGATTCGGTCATGCCAGGGCGGGCCAGCACTCGGGCACGCTGGATAGCAGCGGGGGCAGAGACGACGATCACCGCCGCAAAGCCAGCGGTGCCGGTCTTTTCAAACAACAGGGGAATATCGAACACCAGGATCGGCGCGGCGGCATGGGCGGCGATAAAGGCGGTGCGCCGGGCGGCGACGGCAGGATGGACGATCGCCTCCAGTCGGGCCAGCCCGGCATCGTCGCCGAAAACTTTGCCCCCCAACGCAACCCGATCAACGCCCGAGGCATGGGTGGTGCCGGGAAAGGCGGCCTCAATCGCCGGCAGCAGCGCACCGCCTGGCCCTTGCAGCTGGTGCACTTCGGCATCGGCATCGAACACCGGCACGCCGTCATCGCGCAGCATCTGGGCAATCGTCGATTTCCCCATGCCGATGGAGCCGGTGAGGGCGATGAGGCGCGGCGTCGTCATGCGAGGAGCAACCCGCGCAGCTCATCGTCGCGGCCCTCAGGCGGGGCGGCACCGAAGAAGAGTTCAAAGGCCAATGCGGCCTGCCCTACCAGCATATCAAGGCCGTCGACCGTCGCCAGCCCGCGTGCCGATGCAGCGGCGAGCAGCGGCGTTTCGAGCGGCGCGTAGACGCAGTCATAGACCAGCGCATCGTCGGGCAGCGGCGACAGATCGAGGATGAGCGGCGGCTGCCCGGTCATCCCCAGTGCCGAGGCATTGATCAGCAATGCCGCTGCGGGCAGGCGGGCGGTGAGCGGCAGCGCCTGGCCCTTTAAGGCAAAGCGGGCGAGCAGCGTGCTGGCCTTCAGCACATTGCGGTTGAGGATCGTCACCGGGCCGCAGCCGACCCGCGACAGCGCGAACAATACCGCGCGGGCCGCACCGCCACCGCCGACGACCGCCACCGGACGGTCGGTCACGTCAAGGCCGGCAATGGGCGCGTAAAAGCCGCCAGCGTCGGTATTGGTGCCGGTCAGCTGACCCGACGAATCGCGCAAGACCGTGTTCATCGCGCCGATGGTGCCGCGAATGTCGCCCGGGTCGCTGACATGGTCCGTGACCGCCAGCTTATGCGGAATCGTGACGTTGCAACCCCGCCAGTCGGGATCGGCGCTGCGGGCGGTCAGATAGGCGCTCAGTTCCTCAGGCCGGACATGACAGGCGCGATAATCGGCCTCGATACCCAGGGCACTCAGCCAGAAACTGTGGATCAGCGGCGATTTACTGTGGGCAATCGGATCACCGATCACCTCGGCATAGGGGCGGCCCGGGACGGGGGTAAGCGGGGTCGCGATCATGCGCTGAGAATCCCGACATCACGCATCCGGTCGAGCAAGGGTAAGAGCGGCATGCCGAGGATGGTGAAATGACTGCCGGACAGCGCCTCAAACAGATGCGCGCCCATGCCCTCGATCCGGAAACAGCCGACGCAGCGGCTGATCGCAGGCCATTCAACCGCCAAATATTGCTCGATGTAGGCGTCGCTCAGCGCACGGACC
>JANOPV010000038.1:0-9617 GCA_031422035.1 Sphingomonas sp.
AGTCAAAATCGGGCCCCATAGGGTTGGGAGAACCCCCGCTTTGCTGGAGAATATCAAGCGGCAAAGCGTCGGGCCACCAGTCGCCATTAGTGCGCCCGAGCAATGCTCTGACGCCACCATCGCGGCCGATCGGGCAGCCGCCGCTCGCCATCGAACCTGTTGCAGCGTCCATAATCATTCTCCTTCAACTATGCCTATCAAGTCGCTGCATGCTTTGGACCAAAAAATTGTGGTTCAAAGCGTGCTGGAATCTCCGTGATGCGTTTATGCCGTCGCCATCACAAATCCACCCGTTTTTTCCGCCATGGCTAATCGTCTTTATCGATCATGCATGGGCGACACCCATCGCTCATTCGATCTGAACCGCACTTCTGGCAGTGTTTTTTTGGGATTAAGGCCGTAATCTGCTGTCATGCCCAAGGTCTCAAACCGCAGCGCGCCATGACAGTGGCAAGCCAAAATGCAGGCTCCCCGTTGCACTGGAAAATACTGCTGCGCGCCTATGCTATCGGCATATTCCCGATGGCTGATGACCGGCAGGATGACACGATTTATTGGGTAGAGCCGCGGCAGCGTGCGATCTTGCCGTTGGCGCACCTCCACCTCAGCCGCAGTTTGAAGCGCACCCTATCGCGCGATCGCTTTCATGTGACAAGCGACCGCGCCTTCGCCGCGGTGATTGATAGCTGTGCTTCTGCACGGCCGGGGCGAGAGGTGACTTGGATAAATGCGGTCATCGAACGCGCATGCATTGACCTGTTTAGCCGCGGCCACGCCCACTCGGTGGAATGCTGGGTCGATGATCGGCTTGTCGGCGGACTTTATGGTATCGCACTCGGCAACGCGTTTTTCGGTGAGTCCATGTTTAGCTTGGCAAGTAATGCCTCGAAAGTAGCACTCGCATACCTCGTCGCGCGATTGCGGGTGGGCGGCTACACGTTGCTCGATTGCCAGTTCATGACTGACCATCTCCAGTCATTAGGTGCAGTTGAAATCGATCGAGCCGCATATCTGGCAAAACTTCAGCCAGCTGTGTCCTCGGCAGCAGCGGGATTGTCATCGCCACTTGGCGGCGGTGTGGCCGGGGCGGGTGCTGCGGGAGCGGGAGCCGCAGGCGCTGCGGTGTTGGCGGGTGGGCGCTGGGCGGCGCTCGATGCGTTGCTTGGCGCGCCCTCTCCGTCAGTCGGCGCGGCCAACTCTGATGGATCAACTTCTCCGGGCCAACGCATCGTGCAGCTTCTGACAAACACGTCATAGATCGGGTGCTGAATGATGTTGCGCTCGGGGCGGTCGCGAAAAAGCCAACCGGAGAACGCGCGACGCCACGCGTTGGTGCCGTGTTCGAGCACGATCAGCTGAACAAATGCCCCGGTTTCCTGAGGCGATTCCCACTGTCCGGTGCGCTCGCATGCGCGCAGCCGCACGACCGCGCGACCGATGCGGATGCTTTCGCCAGGCTTGAGCGTAATGTCACGCACGAGGCCGTTCCGTTTGTTGAGCAAGCCCAGCACGGCGACCCGCTCGGCCATTGGCGTCACGCCCGCAAAGGGATCATCCTCACCGGCAGCGGGCATAACCGCTTTGGGAACGGGGCTATTATCCTTTGGCGGCGGCGGCGGGGCGTCGCGTTCCTCAGGACCGCGACCACATGCAGACAATAGCAAGGCTACGCCGAGCGCCGAAAGAAGCGCAGCGCGGATCATGCGCTGTCAGGCTTCCAAGCATCATAATCGCCGCTGGAGCGAGCACGAGGCGCGCTGCGCTCCAATGCGCCAGCCGGGCGGTAGGCCGCTGACGTGCCGGTCGCATTCGGCAGAGCTGCCTGTTGCCAGTCGCGCGGCGGTGGCAGCGACTGATCGGGCAGATCGTCGAATGTGTGGTGTAACCAGCCATGCCATTCGGCGGGCACGCGGCTGGCGTCGTTGGCACCATTATAGAGAACCCAGCGACGCTGTCCGTTGCGCGAGCGAAAATAGCGGTTGCCGAGCGCGTCTTCGCCCACTTTTTCGCCGTTACGCCAGCTGTAGAACATCGTGCCGAGAGTGGCTCCATTCCACCAAGTGAAAAGCTTACTGAAAGTTCCCATACTGTTTTTCGCTTACCGCTGGGGGTGGCGGGGGGCAAGCGGCAAGGGCGCAGCGCCGGCCACCAAAGTGAAAGGCGTCATGGTCGATTGGTCCAGCGGACGACGGCGCTTTCATCGATGGCAAGCCGAGCCGTCGTGCCGCCCGCAAGTTCGAGCACGGCAGAGACTTCGCCCCCGCTGGCCACCGGGGTTTCATCCTGCGGCACCGTGTTTTCTGCAATGCGATCGATTGTCCCATCCGCGCGAACGAACAGCATATCCAATGGAATCAGTGTGTTACGCATCCAGAATGACGCGGTGCGCGGAAATTCAAAGGGGAACACCATCCCGCGATCCGGCGCAAGTTCGGTGCGGAACATCAGCCCGCGCGCCTGTTCCTCGGTTGTCTGCGCAACCTCCACCGTAAAGCGGTGCACGGTCGTGCCCTGCGTAATCGTCAATGGCACCTCGGTCAGGATGGGCTGTGCCGTGGCCGATGCGCCGCCATCACCGACAGCCTGATTATTGCAGCCGCCAAGCGCCAGCGCACAGACGATTGCGGCCATCAAAGCCCGTTGGCGTCCACCCGTCATCACGTCATCCTCTGTGCGTTCATCGTCCACCGCTCCTATCGCGGCGGCGGGGCAGGCGCAAACCCTGTCCGGCGTTCACGCGTCATCGTCGAGCGCCGACTGATCGCTGCCCGGCGGTAGCGCCAGAATTCGCCGCACCAGCGCCATATCGTGGCCAGCCCGCAAAAAGGCCGCAACCAGCTTTTCGCGCTGCGCCCGGTCAACCACCATTTCAGCGGCGAACGGCCCCGCTCGCTTGCGCTGCGCAAAGCGCCAGGCGGAGCTGATTCGCCCATCGTGCGCCAGTGCCTCGCCACTGGCACGATCGGGCTCTGCGACGCCTGCGACATGCAGCTCCCCGCGCAGCCGCCGTATCCCAAAACCGCGCTGCGTGAGGCTGCGCGCTTTCATTTCACCAAAGGCCGCGTCATCGATATAGCCATTATCGGCCAGCCGCTGCGCCAGGGCGGTCAGATCCGTTTCATCGTCCCCTTCCCAGCCGCGTTCGCGCAGCTTACGCTTCAGATAATCGATGAGCTTGCTGCGGGTCGTGGCGAACCGGCTGACATAACGGAGCGCCAGCTCTTCGAGTTTAATGCGGTTGAGTGGGCGCGGCTGACGCGGCTGGCGCGGCTCTGCGCGCTTGGTTTTACGCCGTTTACCGGCAAAACGGGAATCATCATCGGTCACCGCCCCGATGATGCCACAGTCGCGCCCGAATTTGAACGCCACTGGCCCGCAGAGCAAGGCTAGGTTATGTGACAGTCGTTGTCATAGATGGTGCGACCTCAAAAACGGGCGCCCGACACATAGAAAATAAGGGAGCGTGCGGGTGAACGAACTTTCGCAGCTGACAGCCGATATAGTGTTGGAGTCGACACCAACCGCCGACGATCTGGCACGCCGGTTCGCCGATTTCGCCACCTTAGGCGATGCGCTCGATTACGCCGCGACCGGCGCGCGCGGGCTGAATTTCCATGATCCGCGCGGCAAATTAACCCGCCCCTACCCGTTTAGTGAGCTGCGCGCGGATGCGCTGGCTGCTGCCTATCGGATGATCGCTTGGGGCGTGAAACCAGGCGACCGGATTGCGCTTGTCGCCGAAACCAGCCCGGAATTTGCGGCGCTGTTCTTTGGCGCAGTTTACGCCGGCGCGTGGCCGGTGCCGCTACCACTGCCGACCAGCTTTGGCGGGCGCGACGCCTATGTCGATCAATTGTCGGTGCAGTTGCGCAGCTGTGATCCGCGACTCTTGCTCTATCCGCCAGAAATCGATGCGATGGGCGCAGCCGCCGCCGCGTCAATCCCGGTTCCTGGCGAAAATTGGCAGGATTTTCTGTCAGCCCCGGCTATTCCGGTGATCCTGCCGACAGCATCCACCGACGAGATTTGCTATCTCCAGTATAGCAGCGGTTCGACCCGGTTTCCGCACGGCGTCGCGGTGACCCATGCCGCCCTGCTCAACAATCTGGCGGCGCACAGCCACGGCATGGAAGTGACCGACAGCGACCGCTGCATCAGCTGGTTGCCCTGGTATCATGATATGGGGCTGGTCGGCTGCTTCCTCTCCCCAATCGCCAACCAGATGTCGACCGACTATCTGAAGACCGAAGATTTTGCGCGGCGGCCGCTGGCTTGGCTCGACCTGATTAGCCGTAATCCGGGAACCACATTATCCTATTCGCCGACCTTTGGTTACGACATCTGCTCACGCCGCATTTCTAGCCAGAGCCATGTCGCTGACCGCTTTGACCTGTCGCGCTGGCGGGTTGCGGGCAATGGCGCGGACATGATCCGTCCTGACGTCATGCAAAGCTTTGTCGACGCCTTTGCCGAAGCGGGGTTCAAGGCATCGGCCTTTTTGCCCAGCTACGGCCTTGCTGAATCCACGCTGGCCGTCTCGATCATGCCGCCTGGTGAGGGCATTGTCGTTGAACTGGTCGAAGAGGCGCAGTTATCGGGTGCAGATGCCCGGCACGACCGACCGCGCCGGTATCGGGCGATTGTCAATTGCGGCAAACCGGCCCGCGACATGGCCATTGAAATCCGTGCCGAGGACGACAGCGTGCTGGGCGAACGCGACGTTGGCAAAGTGTGGTGCACCGGCCCGTCGCTGATGGTCGGCTATTTCCGCGATCCCGAAGCGACCGCCGCCTGCATGCGGGATGGCTGGCTGGATACGGGAGATATGGGTTATATTTCAGACGGTTATATCTATATCGTTGGCCGCGCCAAGGACATGATCATCATCAATGGCAAGAACCACTGGCCGCAGGATATTGAATGGGCGGTGGAGCAATTGCCAGGGTTCAAGTCCGGCGACATCGCGGCGTTTGCGATCACCACACCGGGCGGTGAGGAAACGCCAGCAGTGCTGGTCCAGTGCCGGACAACCGATAATCGCGAGCGCGTGATCCTACGCGATACCATCCGCGAGCGGGTGCGGTCGATCACCGGCATGAACTGTGTCGTCGAGCTGGTGCCACCGCGTACGTTGCCGCGCACCAGTTCGGGCAAATTGAGCCGGTCAAAGGCGCGCAATCAGTTCCTGACTGGCGAGATCCAGCCCTATGAAATGGCGGCATGACGTCACGCGGAATGCCAAACGGCGAGGCAACCCCTGCAATCCTCCTAAATCGGTGATCGGCCTAAGGATTCGCTAACTTGTCGCGGCTAGTAAGGCGGGATGAGTGCATCGCCTGCCGACCCTGACCAAGTCAGTCCGATCGCCGTAGTTGACGTTTTGTCACTGCGCGATTCGGACCAATTGGATGTGCACAGCATCCGAGCGGCGCAGTTTATCGCCGTTACCCGCTATGCTTGGACCCGGATGGGGGTAATTATCGGCGGCACGCTGGTGGTGGCGTGGCTGATGCGTAATGCGATCCCGCTGACCTATAATGCCGCATGGGTCACGCTGGTTATTGCCGCTGCGCTAGCGCGGACGACCATGCGCAAGCGCGCCATGCCCTCCATCGAAGCGGTGTCCGCCAGCGCGATGCGCGGTGAGTTTTTGCGCTCCATTGTCTCCAGCGCCACGGTGTCGGTACCCTTTGGCATTCTCGCATGGGTCGGGGAAACCGCGCTGCTCACCCAGGTTTGGGTGGTGTTTGCAGCCGTTTTCGCCGGTTATGGCCTGCTGACCGCTATGGCTCCGGTGATGTTCGTGGGGCTGATGCCATCAATCTCCATTGCTGCCGCATCGGCTTTTGTCTGGGTCGGTGAACCGGTCTTGGCGGTGGCATGCGTACTTTATGGCGGGTCCATGACGATTGCCGTCATTGCGTCCGCCCGCCGCCAGCTGCGATTGGAACTGACCCAGCGCACCGCGATGGAACGGGCACAAACCGTCAGCCTGCTGCTACGCGAATTTGAGGATACCGACGCCGACTGGCTGTGGCAGACCGACAGCAGTCGCCGCATTGACGGCGTGTCGCCGCGCTTTGCCCATGCGATGGGCCGGGAACCAGCCGAACTTGAGGGCCGCGCATTCCTCGAACTGATCGCTGGCGGGAACTGGCAGCGCGGGCGTTTTCCCGCGGCGCTGCACGAACTGGCCAATCGCCTCAATCGGCGAGAGGCCTTTTCCAACCTGTTGGTTCCGGTTGAGATCAATGCCGAGCGGCGCTGGTGGGAACTCTCGGCTACGCCCAAATTTGAGGAAGATGGTCGCTTTTCGGGCTTTCACGGCGTTGGCTCAGACGTCACCGAACAACAGGATTCGGCAGATAAAATCGCGCAACTGGCGCGGTTTGATGCGCTGACCGGGTTGCCCAATCGGGTCTATGTCAATGAGACGATGGCGGGGGCGCTGGAACAGGCGGCGGCGTGGCGGCGACGCTGCGCCTTCCTGATGATCGACCTCGACCGGTTCAAGTCGGTCAATGACACACTGGGCCATCCAGTCGGCGACCGCTTGCTAGCGCAGGTTGCCGGGCGCATCCGCGAACTGTGCGGTACCGATGCGGTGGCGGGACGGCTAGGCGGTGACGAATTTGGTGTGGTCATCCGTGAGGCAGCCAGCATCGAAGCGGTGGAACATCTGGCAAAGCGCATCATCGATGCGGTTTCGCGCCCATTCGAGATCGACAGTCATGCGCTCTATGTTGGCGCCAGCATTGGCTATGCGATTGGCCCGCGCGATGGCGCATCGGTGGAAACCCTGACCCGCAACGCCGACTTAGCGCTGTATCGCTCTAAGGAGCGCGGCGGCGGGTGCTGCCACAGCTATGAGCCGACCCTGCACGATCAAGCCCGCGAACGCCGCGACATCGAGATCGAACTGCGGTCAGCGCTCCAGAAAAATGAGTTTGAGGTTGTCTATCAGCCGGTGGTCTATGCGGATGGCAGCGTCGATGGCTTTGAGGCCCTCCTGAGGTGGAAGAACGCCAAGCTGGGCAATGTGTCACCGGTCAAGTTCATCCCGGTCGCCGAAGACACGCGGCTCATCAGCCCCATCGGCACCTGGGTGCTGCAAACCGCGTGCCGTGAAGCGGTCAACTGGCCGCCCGGCACCAAGGTCGCGGTCAACGTCTCCGCCGAGCAACTGGCCGATCCCGGCTTCGTCAGTGCGGTGATCAGCGCCCTCTCGCACAGCGGCCTTCACCACAGCCGGCTTGAGCTTGAAGTGACCGAGAGCGTGTTCATGCGCGAAGTTGCTGGCGCGACGCAGGCGCTGGAGCAAATTCGCGGGCTGGGCGTCAAGCTGAGCCTTGATGACTTTGGCACCGGCTATTCGTCGCTCGGCTATCTGCGCATGGGGCAGTTTGCGACGATCAAGGTTGACCGCAGCTTCGTGCAGAGCGCGCTGGCGGGCGCACGGGAGAGCATCGCCATCATCCGCGCCGTGGTAGCGCTCGCCGAAAGCCTGGAAATGACGACAACCGCAGAGGGCGTCGAAACCGCCGAGGAAGCCGCGGCGATTATCGCGCTGGGCTGCAAGAAGCTACAAGGCTATCATTTCGGCCGTCCGATGAGCGCCGCAGACGCCCGGGCAATGTTTGAACCTGTCAACACCCGGCGCGGACGCGCGGCTTAACGGCCCGGTTCCAGTCACAAAGCACGGTTCACCCCCGTTCATCCACAGTTCACCGATTAAGCGCCCCGCGTGGGTTGAGCCATCGCCGCCAACCCGCCATCGACCCTCCAACGCCACCTGGCGGACAGATTCGAGGGGGGTCGCACCCAATGCATATTCAACTGCGTCTTGCGCTTGCGGCGCTACTGGCCATCGCCAGTGCTACGACCGCAACGGCGACCGGCTATCTGCAGTGCGTGCCGTTTGCCCGCGCCGAATCTGGCGTCGACATTCGCGGCAATGCGCGTGATTGGTGGCATCAGGCCGATGGCCGCTACGAACGCGGGCAGACGCCGCGCGAAGGTGCAGTGATGGCCTTTGCGCCAACCGCAGCGATGCCGATTGGCCATGTCGCTGTCGTCAGTCGGATTGTCTCCGACCGCGAAGTCCTCATCAGCCATTCCAATTGGTCGCCAATCAATGGGCGCCGCGGGCAAGTGGAGCGCAACGTCCGCGCGCTCGATGTATCAGCAGCAGGCGATTGGTCGCAGGTCCGCGTGTGGTACGCCCCCATCCAAGGCCTAGGCACTCGCGTAAACCCGATCCGTGGGTTCATTTACCCCGGCGCTACCCCGGCGCGTGAGATGCAATCCAGCAATGTGTTGGCAGCAATCGCAGCTAGCGTGGCGACCACTGGGCGTTAAGCTCAGCTAGCTGCTACGCGGCAGCGTCGGGTTCGGCGACTGCCGCCGACGGCGCAGCGTGCTCACCAACATCTTCAAACCAGGCCGACACCGGGCCAGACAGCTTGATCGTCATCGACTGGCCGAAGCGATCCTTCGATTTGCCAGCGGCAACCCGTATCCAGCCTTCGGACATCGAATATTCTTCGACATCGGTGCGCACATTATCCTTGAACCGGATGCCGACACCGCGTTGCAGGGCCTCCGCATTGAAGTCTGGGCTGCGCGGGTTGATCGAGAGATGGTCGGGCGGGGTGTCGGTCATGAATTGTCCTGTCATGAGCTAAATCGGTGCGCAGCCCCTGACACAAACAACTGCGCGCGCCAACCGGCTTTCCGGCGGACGCGCGCTAGTTTACCGAAAGCCGTCAGCCGAATGTCGACGCGACGTCATTTCCCTTGGGGTCGGGGCCGTAAGGATTGTTCCCCCGCGTCCCTTCTTGCACCATGAAAAACAGAACGATCAGGCCGCCAATTGCGGGGATCAGGCCTAGCAACACGAACCAGCCCGATTTATCCTGATCATGGAAACGCCGCACCTGACAGGCAATGGCCGGAATGATCACGCCAAGCGCGAGCAATCCCGTCAAAATCGGGCTGCCAAAAATGACGTTGTCGACAACCGATGCGACGATCAGCGCAAGGAACACGCAGAGGAAAAACATCCAATATTCCTTGCGCCGCGAACGCCCGGAAAAATCGGCGTATTTCTGCAGCGGCATCAACATCCAGTCCATAACCTACTCCCTCAAAATCCTTGCACCCGCCGTCATGGTGCGTCGCTGGGCGCGCATGCACAAGCCTAAAACTGCTGCGCTCCCGAGCAAATTAAACGCGCGTCAGCTGAAGACGTCGGCGACATTGGCGCCTTTGGGGTCGTTGCCATAGCGATTGGGGCCGCGTGTTCCCTCCATGAACATGAACACTATGATGATAAGCCCGCCGACATAGGGGATGAAGTTCAGCAAATACATCCACCCCGACTTATCCTGATCGTGGAACCGCCGCACATGGACGGCGATGTTGGGTATTAAGGTGCCCAACACCCATAGCCCGAGGATAATGCAACCGACCCAGAACATAATCCCGGGATCGCCCGTGCCGCCGTTCGTTCCAACAGAGGCTGCAGCTGAATAGTCACCGCCAGACTGCGACATTTCGCTCCACGGCATCCCGATCAGCAGAATCGCACCGCCGATCAGATAAACAATCATGTTCAG